>JBDHUU010000007.1:0-17365 GCA_039809285.1 Candidatus Levyibacteriota bacterium | reverse complement strand
AAATGTCACTTTACGCCTATAGGAAAAGACCTTGCAGGTTATTTGACTAATAAATAATAGAAATCAAACCTAAATATTATTTACGAGCAAATACTCAATATTATTTCAGCTTTTATCAAGTCGATGCGCGGATCGGATCCTGATGCGAGCCTTTATTACCTCATGCGCATGCTTGAGAATGGAGAGGATCCAAAATTTATTGCACGCAGAATGATCATCTTTGCCTCGGAAGACATAGGGCTTTCCGATCGGGGAGCTCTTATTCAAGCCAATGCAGGTTTTGAAGCAGTTACCAAGATAGGTATGCCTGAAGCGCAGCTAACCTTAGCCCATATTTGTTTGTATCTCTCAACAGCTAAAAAGTCACGAAGTGTACCAAATGCCATGGGAAAAGCTAAAGAGGCAGTCTATCAATATCCTAATGAGCCAGTTCCATTGCATCTAAGAAATGCTCCAACAAAACTTATGAAGGAATTGGGATATGGCAGAAATTATAAATGGAGTGATGAAAAAGTAGGTCCAAAAGATGAAAAGTTGGGCTTTCTCCCCGAGAAGTTAAAAGATAAGAAGTTTTATAAAGATTAATTCTAGTGAAGGTTAGCGGCTTTGCGAATTTCTTTGTTAACAACTTTTCCCTTATTATCTAATGTATAGAGATAGATCTCTCCTGTTGCAATTTCAAGTGAAGGGATAATATCATCTGGTACATTCTCTAGATGCTTGACCAACGCACGGAGACTATTTCCATGAGCAACGACTATAACATTTTTACCATTCTCAATATAGGGGAGAATCGTTGATTCATAGTAAGGTACTAAACGCTCATAAACATCTTTTAATGATTCGCCATTCGGTGGCGGTGTATCCCATCCACGCCTCCATTTAAGGAATTGCTCATCACCAAAATCTTTTTTAATCTGCCATTTATCCTTTCCTGTTAGGTCTCCGTAATCTCTTTCATTAAGGGAAGGATCAGAAAGAGTCGGTATATCTTTTCCCTGGAGCTGATTTTGGATTATAGACCACGTATCCTTAGCTCGACTAAGCACGGAGGTAAAAGCGACATCGAAATGAATGTCTTTAAGATGTTCACCTGCTGATTCTGCTTCTTTGGCTCCAACTTCAGTCAGCCCAATATCGGTAAGACCAGTCCACCAATTTTTAGCGTTCCATTCAGATTGTCCGTGTCTAACAAGTGCAAGATATGCCATAGTTATTTGAGGATAGCGTCTTTACCCAAAAAGACAGCTGAATCACCTAATTTTTCTTCAATTCTCAAGAGACGATTATATTTAGCGATTCGTTCACTTCGAGAAAGAGATCCAGTTTTGATCTGTTTTGTATTTAGTCCGACAGCTAAGTCAGCAATAGTAGTATCTTCAGTCTCGCCCGAGCGATGGGAGATAATAGTGTGCCATCCTGCTTTTTGAGCAATTTGGACAGCTTTTATCGTTTCGGTAAGCGTTCCGATTTGATTTAGTTTGATAAGTACTGCATTGGCTTCTTTTTCGGTAATACCTTTTTCAATTCTTTGTGGGTCAGTGACAAATATGTCATCTCCTACTAGTTGCATTTCATTACCAATAAGAGATGTTAATTTCTTCCAGCCTTCCAAATCATCTTCAGCCAATCCATCTTCAATGGAGACAATGGGGTAATCACGACTTAATTGGATCAGCCATCCAATCATTTCGTCAGTTGTAAGCCTTTTGTCATCAGTCGTCAGGACATATGATCCATCATGAAAGAGCTCAGATGCAGCGACATCCAGGCCTATGACGACATCTTCCTCTAGTTTATAACCCGCTTTTTCAACTGCCTGAACTATAAGGTCTAAGGCTTCTTTATTCCCCGCTTTAACGTGAGGTGCGTATCCGCCTTCATCACCAACTGTTGTCGAGTAGTTCTTTTCAATCAGAACTTTCCTGAGAGTATGAAATACATCTGATCCGATCTCAAGAGCTTGAGAAAAGGAGGTAGCACCTGTTGGCATGATCATAAACTCTTGAATATCAGTTGATCCGGCAGCGTGTTTACCACCATTGATGATATTCATGAGGGGAAGGGGAAGTGTAAATTCAGTATTTTTTCCTAATTGTCCAAAATATTCATATAAATACTTTTGCTGCGAATGTGCTTCTGCTTTAGCCACAGCAAGTGAGACAGCAAGTATTGCATTAGCTCCAAGTCGTGATTTATTCTCTGTTCCATCAAGATCGAGCATGATCTGGTCGACAGCATCCTGATCAGATGCATCTCTCCCGATAAGTGCGTCAGCAATTGGACCAATAACATTTGAGACAGCTTGATTGACACTTTTACCCATATAAGAATCTGAATTACCATCTCGTAATTCTAAAGCTTCATGAGTACCGGTAGAGGAACCCGAGGGAACAGCAGCACGTCCTGTATTCCCGTCATCTAGTACTACATCTGCTTCAATTGTAGGATAGCCGCGAGAGTCGAGGATTTGGCGAGCTTTAATGGATGCGATCTTCATCTGAACTTATTATACAAACGTAAGGAGAAATAACAAGATGAGAGTTGTTTTATTCACAAAAAAAGACTATAATGGATAAATAATATAGGACTCTGCTGAGGGTTTTAGGCAGAGTTTTTTCTTTTTATGAACAATATACGTAACGTTGCAATTATCGCCCATGTAGACCATGGCAAAACAACTCTCGTTGATGCTTTACTTCGTCAATCCAAGACTGAACTTGATAAGGACCTTCAAGGATCAGATCTTATCATGGATAATAACGAGCTTGAAAGGGAGCGCGGGATTACTATTTTTAGTAAGAACGCTTCAGTTAATTGGCAGGGAACAAAAATTAATATTATCGATACTCCAGGTCACGCAGATTTCGGTGGAGAAGTAGAGCGAGTGCTTAGTATGGCAGATGGTTGCCTGCTTTTAGTTGATGCTAAAGAAGGACCAATGCCTCAGACTCGCTTCGTACTCCGACAGGCATTAGCAAAAGGGCTTCGGATTATTGTTGTTGTTAATAAAATTGATAGGCCGGATGCCAGAATTCATCACGTCTTGGATAAAACGCTCGATTTATTTTTAGAGCTTGGAGCAAGTGATGAGATAGCTGACTTTCCTATTATTTATGCCAGTGGAAAAGAAGGAAAAGCAGGTCTTGAAGGGAATTTAGCAGCTATGACTGATATTTCACCCGTCTTTGAAGCGATTTTAAAGCATGTTCCACCGCCTTCAGGAGATTCCTCCAAACCTCTGCAAATGCTGGTCACGACTCTTGCCAGTGATAACTTCAAAGGACGTATCGCAATCGGAAGAATTTATAACGGGACTATTAAAATGGGTCAGGATATTACACATATTAATCGGGCAGGAGAGATGAAAAAATATCGTCTTGTTAGTCTTATGACGTTTGTAGGATTGAATCGTGTTGATACTAAAGAAGCAGAAGCAGGGGATATTGTAGCAGTATCGGGAATACCTGAAATTACAATTGGTGAGACAATTGCTAGTGCGGAAAGTCCTGAAGCCTTACCTCTTTTAGCTATTGAAGAGCCGACAGTAAAAATGACATTTGGAGTAAATACTTCCCCATTTGCAGGACTGGAAGGAGAGTTTAAGACTTCTCGTCAAATTAGAGAAAGACTCTACAAAGAACTAGAGACAGATATGGCTTTGCGTGTTGAAGATCTTCCAACAGGTGAGTGGAATGTCAGTGGACGCGGAGAGTTGCATTTAGCGATTTTGATAGAACGTTTACGACGTGAAGGATATGAGTTCCAAGTAAGTCGCCCTCATGTTATCGAGAAGACTATAGATGGTGTAAAAATGACTCCTTATGAACAATTATTTTTAGAGGTTCCTCAAGACTACTCAGGTGTTGTAATGCAAAAACTCGGTGAAAGACGAGGGGAGCTTAAAGATATGCAGTCTAGCGATAACGGAATTACTTCTTTTGAATTTATTATCGCTACCAAAGATCTTTTTGGGTATCGGTCAGAATTTATTACCGATACAAAAGGACTTGGTATTATGAACGTCTCTTTTGATTCATATAAGTCAGATGTTGGCGAGTCCTTAAAGCGTGATCGAGGATCTCTCGTTGCATTTGAGAGTGGTGTTACCACGCTATATGGTCTAACAGGTATTCAAGATAGAGGAGAGCTTTTTATTGGTCCAGCTACACAGGTTTATAAAGGACAAGTTGTAGGACAGCATAGTCGGCCTGAGGATTTACGAGTTAACGTCTGCAAACAAAAACAGCTCTCAAATATGCGTTCTAAAGGAGAAGGGACAATGGAGCATTTTAATGTACCTAGAGTAATGGATCTGGAAGATGCTCTTGAGTATATCGGAGACGATGAGCTGGTAGAAGTTACTCCTAAAAATGTCAGGATGAGAAAAAAGATTTTAGATGAAGTTGAAGAGCGTCGCAAAAGAGCACAAGGACTTCTCTAAGTATTTCTTATTTTTCCTCTTGCTTTCTTAAAACTTCATTGTGTATAGTAGTTACTTATGGATGAAGAAAAAGTACAAGACGCGGAAGTATTAGATGATGCTCCTCTTAGTCAAGATTTCCCCAGCCTTGATGATGCCAATCCAGAAGGAGAAGGTACTGTAGGTGATGCTGCGGTTCTTTTGAATTTATCAGAAATGATAAAGAATTATATTCAAAGTATCGATAAGCTCCGGATAGATAAGAAAAAGCATCAAGAGATGTTTGAAGATGCTTTTGTTAATAACCCAGTCTATAGAGAAAATGCTGAGAAAGCCAAAGAAGCTTTAAAGGTAAAAGCTACTACGAGACAGCAGATTGCAAGTCAGCCTTCAGTTATTGCTACAGCTCAGAAAATAAAAGATTTAGGAAGAGATTTGAAAGAACGTCAGGCTGCTTTGTCTGACTACCTTCTAGAGTACCAACGACTGACAGGTGCTAATGAAATTGAAGATGCCGAGGGACAGATTAGAGAAATTATTAACTCCGCCAAACTCATCAAGCGTACCGCCAAGAAGTAATTAGCTTATAACGCGTATACCCTAGGAACTAATATCTACGACCTAATAACTAGCTTTCAGCTGAGCTTCAGAAAACTCTTATATATTCCTTACACTACTCTACGTTAACTCTTAAGCTGAAGAACTAAGGTAATGTAATCGAAGGGAGGTGACAATATGGCTTCTAAAAATGGAAAATCTATGAGAGGTTTTGCCTCAATGTCTAGCGAAAAGCAGCGTCAGATCGCAAGTAAAGGAGGTAAAGCAGCTCATGCAAGAGGAACTGCTCACGAATTTACGAGCGAGGAAGCTCGTGTAGCAGGCCGAAAAGGTGGACAACAACGACAAAAGAAAAATAGGTAGTTGTCATTACACTACGATCAATAACTAAAAATACTTCACTTAGTGAAGTATTTTTAGTTGGAGTCTGTTATTCTAGCAACAGTTGAGGTAAGAATATCAAGATCAAATGGCTTTTCAATAATTCCCTGGATGGCAATTCCTTGGCAAAGTTGTCGTAATCCATGCGTAGCCGATACTAAAATAATGGGGATTTCTTTAAGCTCATCATCCTTCCTGATTTTTTCAACCACTTGCTTACCAGTCATATCAGGAAGCATATAGTCCAAAAGAATAAGAGACGGATGCTCCTTTCTTGCACTAGTAATACTATCCTCGCCGGTATATGCCGTTACTGTTTTATAGTTTTCAAGACCTAAAATTGTTTCTATTGCAGAGACTATATCACGATCATCATCTACTATAAGGACCTTCTTAGCCATAATTCTTTATAAAAAAAAAGACTTTAAAAAGCAATTGTTCTATCACAACTCTTACAAATTTGCAGCGGGGTTCTTAATGTTGAGTAGGATACTCAGTACTACAATAAGGGGGTGAAGATATGAGTGATACTAAAGACAAACAAACATCAGGAAAATTAGTTACTAGTCTGGCTGCAGGTGTTGCATTAGGGGCTGCTACTGTTTATTTAAGCGATAAGAAAAATCAAAAAAAAGTTGCTAAAAAATTAGAAGATGTACGAGCTTGGAGTGACAAGACAGTTACTCAGTGGAAAGAAAAAAGTGACGAATTTAAAGACGATACGCAGAAGTTAGCAGGAAAGGCAGAAAAAGAACTAAAAGATACTATTGATGGGATTGAGAAAGAAGTAAAAACGGAAGAAAATCTTGAGAAGAGCACTAAAGCAGACTGAAAATTATAAGAAAACAGTTCTTGATTCACTGAAAAGGTGTCCTTGGGAAGAGTTAAGACATTCTTCTTCTAATTTTTCGTAATTTGCGATAATCAAATATTTCCCTTTTCGCTTAACAAGTCCTTTCCTTTCTAATTTTTTCATCTCCAGAGAAGTAGTCTCTCTAGTGATACCGATCATTGTGGCAATATCTTTATGAGTTAATGGAACGCGTAGAATTATCTGCTCACCATAGCTTTCTCCGAGTCCTTTTGCGCACATCAGAAGTATAGTCGCAACTTTTGTATATGCATTGCTAAATGCCATAGATTCTATTCGTGCCAGAACTCCATCAAATCGAATAAGTAACCGCTGAGTTAATTCATAAAAAAGATCAGGATCTTTTTTTATAAAATCAACAAAAAGCTCTTGTGGAGCCTTCCACAATTCAAGCGATGTAATTGCTTCTAAATAATAAGATTGGTTCGTACTGCCAATACCATATGTTAATGGAAAAAAGTCATGTGCTTTTAGGATCGCAAGAGTGAGCTCTTCCCCGCCCTCAGAGATACGAAAAACTCTAATAAATCCAGATTTAATATAAAAAACACTTGAGGTTGCATCATTACTATTAAGGATGAGTGATCGTTTTTTATACTGGAATAACTTGAAGCCCTTAAAGAAATTTTCAAATTGCTGAATCAAGTAGTTGTCTGCCATAACTGTAAGAAAGCTTATTGAAATGGGGTGATAAAGGATTAATAGAAATGTAAGGAATAGATAAGAATCTGTCGAGTTAGCTTCAAAGGTTTGGAAAAAAGTTATAATTTTTGGTAAGATTAGATGATGGATAAAAAATTAGCAATTATCAATGATGCTGCTCTTCATTTATTGATGCCTAGTGAACTCCCCAAAGTATATGCGATTATTGTTGAAAAAGCAGTGGAACTCGTGGGGGGATCCTTTGGTTCTATTATTTTAGAAAATGATAAAGAGATGGTAAGGGTATATACCTCTAATCATGACCATTTTAGTAATAGAGTCAGAAAAGGAGAAAATGCTTATAAAGCATATAATCAGAATAAAATAATTGTTGTTCCCATCAAAGATTTATCCTCTTCACATCCTGAGTTAGTAGAAAAAAATATTAAGTCAACTGTATTTATTCCATTAAGTAATCGTAATAAAGCTATTGGTGTACTCGTAGTCAATAGTAAAAATATAATAAAAATTAGACCAGAAAATAATGAACTATTTTCTCTTTTCGGAGCGATGGCAAGTCTTGCTATTAGAAAAACCCAGCTTTATAGCGAAACAAAAACAGCTCTTGAGACACGAGATCATTTTATATCTTTAGCATCACACGAACTTCGAACTCCACTCACCTCAATTAATGGATATATTCAGCTTCTTCATAGCAAGATGAAAGACAAAGATACCGTAGAATCGAAATGGGTGAATGAGCTTTTGTATGAAAGTAAAAGATTGACTAATCTTATTTTTGAGTTAATGGAGATAAATCGTGTCAAACAAGGAACCCTGCAATTTAATCTCAGAGAGAATAATCTAAATGAATTTTTTGAAGAACTTGAAAATTATGTTAAAAATCTCAATGATAGAGAAATTATCTTTGATAATCAAAGTACAAAGGCAGAACGGATATTCATTGGCGATCCTGATAAATTACTTAATGTATTCGTAGGACTGATAACCAATGCTGAAAGATTTTCCTCTCCTAAAGATCCTATTTTCGTTAAGCTGCAGACGTCTCAGGCAAAATTTACTATTTCTGTTGTTGATAAAGGAAGTGGTATGTCACGAGAACAGCTTGCAAAAGTTTTTGATGGATTTAATAAGTTTGATAATCAGGAAGGTCAGGGGTTTGGTGTCGGACTACTACTTGCAAAGCACATCATTAACTTCCATCATGGAACTATCGAAATAAGTTCAAAGATTAAAAAGGGGACAAGGGTCGATGTAAAACTGCCGCTCTTATCTCGATGAAAGAAATCAGTTATTTACCAGAATTCAGAACAGCAGCAACCTTCATAGAAGGTGGAGGCACTACTTCTCCTTCAGCTCAAGAGATTCAAAGTATTCTTAGTGAAAAGTATGAGGTACTTGATCATTTAACAGTTCCAGAAAATGCCTGGGGGCATGAAAGTGTAGCAGAATTTATAGGTGATATTACTCATACGCTTAATGAGGAAGAGAGCGTTGATGTCGCAATAGTAGGAGAGCCTGGATCTGGTAAAACTTTTGCAGCGCTTCAGATTGCTAATCTTTTTGAAGGGCTAGGTGTCACTCCTTATCATATACCCTTTGTAGATGTAATTCGTGATGCAAAGGAAAGAAAACTTATCTCCGATGACAGTCCGTTTGGCCGAATGAGTTCGATGGACTATCATACGGTAAGTAGATTAATGTATAGAATTCATGAACAAATTGCCTATGAGACTCAAGGAGCCCCTTCAATTCGTATAGGAGAATGTCCTGGTATCCCAACGTTTGAGGAAGAACATGAGGATTTGGTAGTTGTGGATAGAGGATTTACGGCAGTGAGAGAATTAGTGATAGAGCACGGAAGTTATCTCATGGGTATGTATGGTAGTTCACGAATGAGAGAAAAAGCTAAAGACTTTAGAGGTAAACTGCCTAGCCTCACTGATGAAAATGCAGAACAAACTCTTTCTGAATTTAATATAGATGCCCAGTCTGGGAAAGAGCGATCTGTTGTTGAAACTCTTCAGAGGAGTGGTGCTCCTATAGACGCAGTAAGGCATTACGAGGAAGTAATAAATCAGACTTTTGTACTTTTAGCTGCAAGTCGCCAAGAGGAACAAGGTCTTTCTCCAGAGTATCTATCAGCAGAGTATTTAGTAGCTCATCCTGATATAAGGACAAGATTGATAGGCTCAGTATTTATTCCCTATCTTTTAAAGGAAGAATATAATGTTCCTCGGGATCATTGTGTTGTAGCTTATAATAAGCTTATCCAAAAAAAGATGCACAGATATAATCCCGAAGACGTTCATTATCATCGCGTCCTTCCGACAGAGCAAATAGATATTGCTAATCTTTACTAGAGTCTCCTTTCTTTTTTCTTACTCAATTTATCTCTTTTTCTCATCAGCTGATTGTAAGCTATATTACAAGATGCGTATTGCCTTAATAGCTCCAATTATAGAGTCAGTGCCTCCTAAAAAATATGGTGGTTCGGAGCGAATCGTAAAAGAACTGGCTGACGGATTAGTAAAAAAAGGTCATGATGTGACTCTTTTTGCCTCGGGTGACTCTAAGGTAAAGGCAAATTTAGTCTCAGTTTTCCCTCAATCACTTCGTGAGGCAGGTATAGATAATAGAGCAGATGGGACTTCAGCATTAAGCCTCCTTAATGTAGGATATGCTTATCAGCAACAGCATAAGTTCGATATTATTCATGATCATACTCATGTTTTGGGTCTACCAATTGCTAGTCTTGCTACTACACCTACAGTTTTGACATTGCATGATCCTATTTTTGATAACTATCGACCTCTTCTCGAAACACTAACTAAGCCTTATATTGTAACGATTTCACATTCTCAAGGAGAAATCGCATCAAAGATAAATAATATAGGTACTGTTTATAACGGATTAACCATGGATCACTATCCATTTAACAGTAAGCACCAAGGCTACCTTCTCTTTTTTGGGACATTTAGGCCACAAAAAGGAGCACATGAGGCGATAAAAGTAGCTAAGAAATTAGGCTTACCACTTATTATGGCTGGTAAGTTAGATGATTGGCAGATGGAGTATTTTAATAAAGAGATAAAGCCCCACTTATCACATACCATCCGTTATGTAGGGGAGAAGAACGAAAAAGAACGAAATGAACTTATGAGTAAAGCCATATGTCTTCTCCATCCGATTAGTTGGCGAGAGCCATTCGGTCTAGTTGTAATCGAAGCAATGGCTTGTGGAGCTCCAGTTGTGGCATATGATATGGGTTCAAGTCGTGAACTCATAAAAGATGGGGAAACAGGCTATGTAGTTAAAAGCTTTGATGAAATGGTCACTGCAGTAAAAAGAATAGATAATATTGCTCGAAAAGCATGTCGTGAACACGCTGTTAATAATTTTAATGCTGAACGAATGGTGAATGGATATGAGAAGATTTATCGCAAGATTCTATCTGAGCGACTTGTATCGATTCCCCACCTCAAAGTTCGAGAAGAGGTAGCGCCCTTATCAGTACGTAAATTTACATTTTCTCCTGATTTCTCCTAAAATGTAAGAAAGTTCCTGTTCAGCTTGACTTGCATCTTGTCCTCCGCTAAATTCGAGTAAGAATTTATCTTATACTTCTGCCTTATGGACTATTCATCTCTTCGTTCACGAATTTATTCTGATATCCTAAACCTAGCCACTGAAGATGGGATTAACGCTTCTGGTAAAGACGAAATATACGGCTGTATTTTCGGCCGAGATAGTGCAATAACTATTCTTAAAATCCTCAAAGTTATTTCTCACACGAATGCTGCTAATTACTATAATATTGTTCATCTTCAAGAGATGTGTCGTCGTGCTCTTATCACACTTACTACTCTCCAAGGAAAAGAGACCGTCTTTGAAAGCGGTGAGCAGCCAGGTAAATTTATTCATGAGTATCGAAAAGATAAGTACGATCATTTATTAAAATGGGAAAAACCTTGGTTTGTTTATCCTGATGGTATTCTCCGCAACTATGATTCTCTAGATTCAACTCCGCTTGCTCTTATTGCGATCTATAGGTACTGGCGTCTGACCCGTGATGACTCCTTCTTACTTACTGTATTGCCCTCAGTTGAGGCAGGGCTTAACTGGATTATTACGTATGGGGATTTAGATAAAGATGGGCTGGTAGAGTATGAGCTCCCTCACGATAGACCATATGGCGGACTTCCAGTCCAGTCGTGGACTGATTCACATCAGTCAATAAGTGGAGTAGATGGAAATATGCCTCCATACCCCATAGCTCCTGTTGAGGTACAGGGATATACGTGGCTTGCGTTAAAACTGTGGGCTGATTTTTATGCAGTTCAAAATACTTCTGGCAACACACAAAGTTTTGCCAAAAAACTCAATAAGTTCGCTGACTCAATGAAGGAACAGTTCAATAAGCTTTTTCTTTTTGAAAGTGATGGTTATATCTTCCCTGCACAAGCACTGGATGGAGTTAAAAATCAGCTCAGAACAGTGACAGGAAATCCACTCCTACTGCTGTGGGCCACACATCAGAGTAACGGCAAAAAAGAAGTTATTCTTTCTGAAGAGTACATAGACTCATTGGTTAAAAGATCATTTCTACCCGATCTTTTCGATCACAATGCAGGCATTAGGACTATGAGTACGACATCTCCAACTTTCGATGCTTCTGAAAATTCGTACCATAACGGCAGTTTTTGGCCCAAACTTAACGGTATGAGTCATGAGGGATTAATTCACTGGGGATACGATCTTGAGGCAGGCTTACTAAAAGATGCCTCACTTAAGCCGATTGCATTTTTCAATTCACCAATT
The DNA here is from genome assembly GCA_039809285.1 of Candidatus Levyibacteriota bacterium. Classification (GTDB taxonomy): domain Bacteria; phylum Patescibacteriota; class Microgenomatia; order Levybacterales; family UBA12049; genus JACROF01. The sequence goes on along the minus strand of JBDHUU010000007.1, from coordinate 5,648 downwards.
GAACTTTATATGAAAGACGGAGAAGATAGTTATAAAGTCTTTTCAGGTAACGGACAGACAGGATGTCTCGTCCAGGCCTGGTCCGCAGCAGCCACACTGGATCTTCTTACTCAATAAAGCTTCTCTTATATTTAATTACTGATTTAGAAATAAATTAGTGTCTGGTGGTCTGGGAGGCAATTGGGAGAGAGTCTGTTATTGTTTGATCTTTGTTAAGGATAATATTCATCAGCCTTATTGTCCTTTCAACTGCATTTGTTAGCATTTTAAGCTCTTCTGACTTAGCTTTAATTGTAATATGAAATGTTCCTTTTGGATCATGAGTCCAATCCCAGTTAGTTACTCCTTCATAACTTGCATAATCAAGGCCATTTTCAAGCTGGATAATACAAAGGTATTCAAGGAGTATATGTTCGAAAAGGTGCCCAAGTTCTGTTCTTGCCACCTCCTCTGCAAATGGCAAATGTTCGTCATTATAACAAGCAGATTTAAAAATAGTTGGGAGATAGAGCTGAAGCAATTTATGGGTTTGGGGAAAGTAACTCGTATTGACCTCAGAAATGAGAAGCTTCATTAAAATAAGAGTTTTTGTTGGTCGACGATCAATCGAGAGAGTATAAAGGTCTTCACTCGCGATTTCCTCTATACTCAACTTTTGCAGGGTTTTGAGCTTAGGCATATGAAAATAAATTCATTTTTATGATAGTGGAGATTTTAAAAGTCTGTCAAGCTGAGGCGTGGGGTTTTAGGCATTAGGTCGTGGTTCTTAGTTTTCTCCTTAAGACCTGCACCTAAGACTGAAGAGCTAAACTTACTCTTTAATAACGTAGCCAAAGCCACGGACAGAGTGAAGAAGCTTTTTTTCGTGATCAGCATCAACCTTTTTTCGCAGATATCCCATATAGACATCAACTACACGAGTCTCAATATCACTTGAATAGAGCCAAATTCTATTAAGTATCATCTCACGAGTCAGTATTCGGCCTTTATTATTCATTAAGTATTGAAGAAGTTTAAATTCTTGAGGAGTAAGTTGGATCTGTTTGTCACCACGAGTTACTTCGAGTGTTTTACTATTGAGCTTAAGATCTGCTACTTCAAGGAGTGCTTCATTGCTTCCATCTTTACGGCGGAGTCTTGCTTTAATACGAGCTAAGAATTCATCAGCCACAAAAGGTTTGGTCATATAGTCATCAGCACCTAAATTAAGTCCCTGCACAATATCATTAATACTATCTTTTGCGGTAAGAATAATAACAGGAAGTTCCGGATACTTTTTGCGTACTTCGCTGCAGACTGCTTCTCCGCTCATATTAGGAAGTCCAAGATCTAAAACTAGTAAGTCGGGTTGAGTACGAGTGAGTGTCTCAAGCGCTTCAATGCCATCGCCTGCAATCTTAATAGAGTAGCCGTTATCCAACAGTAATTCTTTGAGGTATTTCTGGAGTCCTTTATCGTCTTCGACAACAAGAATGGTTTGTACCATACGGCAAAGTATAGCAGGCTTCTTACAAAACCTCAATGTATCTTTACCTTTCTTGCGCATCTCTTACATTCTCATCTATTAGCGAAGAGTTATTACTTCATGATAATGTTTTAGAAAGTACTATAGTAATTTTCTTACCTTTTACTCTAGGTCATTTTATAGATGAGAAGAACGTCTTATGTTCATAGGGTTTTTCTCTGCTGAGCATTCTCACATACTTCTTACTATTTCTTGATTTTCGCCTTACGTTGACCTTGACTCACACTTTCGGCTTGTTATAATCACTTTTCAAATATAAATTACTATAACCTTACTGATGACCTTGCCCTTCTTTAAAAAATCTAACAAAATTTATATAAAGGAATACTCAATTTCTTCTCCTTCGCATGAAGAATCTGGAAAGTTTTCACGAGAGCTTTTTAGACTAAATGGAAGAAGCCAGACTTCCAACATGTTCTCTTTTACAGTAATTGGAGTATTACTTCTAACATTATTTTTTGTGAGCAAAAGTCAAAAATTAAATTCTCCTCTTACAAGTCCGCTTCATTCTCTGACGCAAACTCAAGTTAAAAATAATAGTCATGAAGTTTTTGGATTTGCGCCATACTGGACCATGTCTAAATTAGAAAATGTTGACTTTAATGTTCTGACTACTCTTTCTTATTTTGGTGTATCAGTCAACTCTGATGGATCCTTTGATACATCAGAGCCGGGGTATGCAACATTCCAAAGTAAAAAAGCTACTGATCTTTTTAAGAAAGCGCACAGTCATGGCACGCGAGTGGTTTTGACTCTTACCCAAATGGATAATGATACATTGGACGCCTTTCTTCTCGACCCTCAAGCTCAAGGGACAGCTATAAATGAAGCGGTTAGTGAAGTAAAGAATCGTGGTATTGATGGAATCAATGTAGATTTTGAGTATGTAGGCAATCCTGGAAGTGAAGCAAGAAATGCCTTTACCCACTTTGTAAAGGGTCTTTCAGAGAAGATGCATAAAGAGGTACCAAGCTCTAAAGTTACCGTATCAGTATATGCCTCCGCTGCTAAATCACCTCGATTAGTAGATATTTCTCAGGTAGCTACATATAGTGATGGTATATTTATGATGGCTTATGATTTTGCGGTTGCTGGATCTGATATTGCTATGCCCACAGCACCGCTTTATGGTAAGAAGGAGGGGAAGTACTCATATGATATTTCAACCGCGGTTGATGATTTCCTATCCCAAATGCCAGCTAATAAATTAATTTTGGGTGTACCATATTATGGATATAATTATGTAGTCTACAAACCAGGTGTTAATGTTCCTACTCGTCCTGCGTCGTGGCGTGGAAGTGGAACTGCCCAGACTGTAGAATATGCTACAGCGAATGTTCCTACGGAAGCAAGCGGCTGGGATGATGTAGGTAAAGTTGGCTGGAAAGCGTACTATGTAAAAGAAACCGGTACCTGGAGAGTACTATTCCAAGATGATGCAAAATCATTGAGTATGAAATATGACTTTGCCATTGAAAAAAACCTGGGAGGAGTGGGGATGTGGGCCCTTGGATTTGATAATGGGACAAATGATTTATGGGCACTACTTGAGTCCAAATTTGGTAAGAAGCAGATTGCAGATGGAAGAATTATCAGTAGAGTAATCAATGATACTCAATAACATTATGAATACTTTGTACAGCTATTTATTTTCTAAAAAAATTGGGATAGGCTCACTCGTTATTCTCGTTTTGGTAAGCGTTGTGGCTATTTCCCTATCCCATTTCTCTTTATCTCACTTAATCTCTCCAGTTTCTTCACACAAAGAAGATGTTCTCCATCAACTTCTTCCTAGGCTCACACAAAAACCTAATACCTACCGCCTTAGCTCCTCTTATAGTTTGATTAGTAAGGCTTCAGCCGAGACAGGAAATAAAGCTCATGCTTACTCAATCATAGATTACGACTCCGGAGAAATTATTGATAGCAAAAATGGAGAAAAGGAAGTTCCAGTTGCCTCACTTACTAAGATAATGACAGCTGTTGTAGCGCTTGATATATCATCTCCTGATGAGAAGTTCGTTGTTACTCAGAAGGCCTCTAGACAGATCCCTACGAAAATTGGTGTAGTTCCAGGTCAGCGCTTTACTTTAAAAGAGTTACTTGAAGCAGGACTTATGACCTCAGCAAATGACGCTATTGAAGTTATCAGAGATGGAATAGATGCTAAATATAATGATCAGGTATTTGTTGAAGCTATGAATGCAAAAGCTCAGTTCTTAGGTCTTAAGAATACTCACTTTACCAATCCACAGGGATTTGATTCTCCAGAGCACTTCAGCAGTGCCTCAGATTTAGCTATTCTTACCCATTATGCATTAACTAATTATCCTTTACTATCTCAGATTGTTCAGCAGGATTACATGAAGTTAGCGGCTAATGAAGACCATAAGCAGTACGATTTGTATAACTGGAATGGATTACTAGATGTCTATCCTAACGTAACTGGTGTAAAAATTGGAAATACTGAAAATGCTGGGACAACTACCATTGTTAAAGCAGAAAGAAATGGAAAAACTATACTAGTAGTACTTCTTGGGACAGCTGGCGTTCTCGAGCGCGATCTTGTCGCTTCCCAGCTTCTGGATAATGGGTTCGCATTAACGTTAGGACTTTCTCCGATTAAGGTTACAGAACAAGAGCTAAGAGCCAAATATGCTACATGGAAATATTGGAATTAAAAAGAGGTGACAACTATGATAGATCGTTTTATACAAAAGTTAATTGAAGCTTTTACTCCCAAAAAACCGGCATATGTTCCTGTAAGAGCACAATAATCTTGCAACTCTTCTGCTAGTCGTTATAATAGCGCTATGACAATACTCCTTGCAGAAGATGATGAAGCGATAGCAGAGGTCGTAACAATTATTCTCAGTGACAACGGTCATACTGTCCTACATTCCCCAGATGAAAAATCGTTTTTCAAAAATCTCTCCGCTCAGCCGCATTTAATCTTACTTGATATATCCTTAAGTGGAGCCAATGGTGCAACAATTGCTAAAAAAATAAAAAGTGATTCCAAAGTCTCCAATATTCCGCTCATTATGGTATCTGCTAACACCAATACCAAGGAAATTGCCAAAAAATCTGGAGCAGATGGGTTCTTATTAAAGCCCTTTGATCTGGACGAGTTACTTGATCTTGTAAGTAAGCACACCGCTTGAGTCTCTTCCCTGATCCTTACTCTCTTTTATTTCTTCTCTTATGAAAGTAATAGATACTAGGTACAGTAAAGATATGAATCCTGACGAGAAAATAATTATTATTCATCCAAAAGAAGAGAAGAGTCCATCACTTGAAATGAAGAAGATTCTTATTAACGCTATTAGAATGCAGGCTATTTACTCAAAAGGTAAACTAACTATCCTTGAGACTAGTGATATGATCAACTAGTTTTATCCTCTGCCTTTGTTGTTCGTTGTTTTTCAACAGTCATTACCCGTGTTTGCATCTGTGAAACAGATTTAATAAGATCATTGAGTCCAGCTTGGATTTTATCGATGTCACGTCCTATCTCGTCGACATCCTGACTAATTTCTTCGACATCTTGCTCCAGTTCTTCATGCTCTTTCTCTTCTTCTTTCTGTTCTTTCTCGTCCTGTAATTCACGATAAGTATCAACAAGTGCCTGGCGGTTCTGGGCGATCATGATAAAGGTTGAAAGAAAGATCGCCTCAAGTGAGACTATCATAGTTAAAAGTCCATATGGGAAAGGATCAAATACGGGAACAAATGGGTGGAGTAATCCTGTATTAGCTAAAATCCAGAAGCCAAACCAAACGACATGAAAATAGACAAAAGTGATACTTCCCGCCCACTGCGTAATTAACTCTGCAAATTTTCCTTGCGCCGAGTTAAGTTGCCTTGCGAGCTGTTCTGCCTTTATTCCTTTTGGAAGAGTGAGGTTAGTCGATGATCTCTTTTTATCATTCATACTTTATTATAGTTTTTACAGAGTGTATTGTATAGCCACAAGATGATTTGTCAATGGTTTGACGGTAAGCTTGGCGAATTGCTTACCATAAGGCTATTGGTAATTATCCTTACAGCAGCTTTTATTTTTTCTGATTTAATGATGGTAGCCTTTCTACTGTAAGAATGCTATATCAGACTATAGCAATTT
>JBDHUU010000006.1:0-19851 GCA_039809285.1 Candidatus Levyibacteriota bacterium | reverse complement strand
CCAAAGGAGACTTATTGTTATCTAAAAAACTAAGAACAGCTAGCCGAGCTGGGGTATTCTTTAAATTTGAATTAATTAGTAATTGGTTAATATTCTTCATATTTATACACAGAAAACCCATAAGGGCCTCTGTGTGTTTCAAGATAAAACGATTTGTATTGTGTTAAACGCCGTGCAGGCGTCCTGATTCATGATAATCCAAAGAGAGTAGCTTTTCCTTAAGCTTGATCGTAATCAGCTTTACTGACGAACTTCGTCAGATTACGGCCATCAGTCGTCTTCCCTTTAAAGGCATAACGAGTTGTGCCATTAGTCAAATATTCTTTTTTATCAGTAACATCAGTCTCGACCATTTGACGAGTCTTGACATCGTAAAATGTTGCTTTCATAAAGAACCTCCTTTCTTTGTTAAAATGCGAATCAGTTGCATTAGTATATGCGACTTAGTTGCGTTTGTCAAGAAGTATATAGGTAGTTTGTTATAATAACTACCTATATGCAAAAGATAGTTATTATTCTTCTTAGCCTTCTCTTTCTCTTCCCCAGCCTTACGTATGCACAACAAACTCCAACACAGATATACGAAAAAGCCAAAGTTGTTTCAGTTGATAAAAGTGGTAACCAAAATATTAATGGACGAGAGAACCCCTATCAGGACCTAACGCTTCAAATTCTAGATGGTAGGGATAAAGGAAAGGAGATTCACCTTCACTATGGTGGTCAGGTAATTATTTCTGATCAGCAGAAAGTAGCTCAGGGTGAAACTGTTATTCTTACTGCCATTACACAAAATAACGAAACTACGTACGCTATTACTGACCGTTATCGATTACCATCACTTATTCTTTTTACTATTGTCTTTTTTGCTTTCGTTCTCCTATTTTCTGGTAAAAAAGGTCTAGGATCTATTAGTGGCCTTATTATTAGCCTTCTTGTTATTGTGCTTTTTATTGTCCCCCAGATTCTCCAGGGAGCCGATCCGCTTATGACTAGTATTATTGGCTCACTGATAATCATGCTCGTCACACTTTATTTAGCGCATGGGTTTACTAGTCGAACAACTATCGCTTTAGTATCTACTTTTATCAGCCTTATCTTAACGGGAATCCTAGCCGTTGTATCTGTACACATGACTAAGTTATCAGGTATGGGAACAGAGGACGCATATAATCTTCTTCTCGGCTCCTCAAAGACGATTAATCTCCACGGACTACTTCTAGGAGGAATTATTATTGGAGCGTTAGGCGTATTAGATGATACAACTACCACTCAATCCACCACTATTGCCGAGCTCTCAGATGCCAATCCTTCGTACTCGATGAAAGAACTTTTCAACAAAGGAATGATCATCGGAAGAGAGCATATCGCCTCACTCGTTAACACGTTAGTCCTAGCATATGCTGGAGCAGCTATGGGAGTTTTCATTTTTATTATCATCACCCTTCAGACAAATAGCCAGCCATGGTGGGTTATTTTTAATAGTGAAGTTATTGCTGAAGAGGTAGTTCGTACTCTTGCTGGGAGTCTTGGCCTTATTTTAGCAGTACCGATAACGACACTTATCGCTTCATTTTTTGCCAAGAATGAAATAAAAATAAAATAATGTCTAGTTATTAGGAAATTATTACACTTCTTTTACACACAAGGTTTATTCTATCTTGGTATGCTAAAAGAAGCTATGGATGCTTCTGCCAACATTCCGCACGAAATATCTATTTGGATAGACCAACATATCTCCCGACCCATTAGAGGATTCGAACATAAGAAAAAAGCCAACGGCACCGAGTATTCTCATCACGAGCAGCTAATTGCCACTCGTCATCAACTAAGACTTATTGCACATTCGTATATACAACGAGGAGTATCTCCTCATGAGATAGTGATGAGATTAAAGTGGTTTACCTAGGCCTTAGACTCCGTACTTTTCAATAAGAGAAGTAACGTACCTATCTTCTAACTGGAATTCTTTTAGTTCTTTCTCTGTTGGGCGGAACCGGTATTCATCTATGGGAAGCTTGAAGTCTTCATCAACCGGCACTCCTTCCATAATAAGAAGGCTCGCTTGTCTCTCTTTATCGGCACTCATATTACCACGAATTGAGATAAATCCTTTATTATTTACTACCCTCCACCAAGGAGCCACCTCTCCTAACTCACTCATTACCCAGCCTACTTCTCGCGCTGCACGAGGTAATCCTACGTACGAGGCCACTTGCCCATAACTAACCACCTTCCCTTTTGGAACACTACTAACTACGCGAATAACCTTATTTCTAAAATCAGACATTAGAGTAACTTCTCCTGGATAACGGGTATATTTTTTTTCTGAAGATCTTTTAGTTCTTTCAGTTTCCACATAAAAAGAGCACCTTTATTCTTTGCATTACTGTCACAGGCAAAACTCAATGCTTTTTCTAACAGAGCGCGGTTTGTCGTCTTAGCCAATTTTATATAGAGACTTTTATGATTATGGTCATCTAACTCTTCTGAAAGGTGAATACCAAATGTCTGAAATTCCCGGGAGATATACTTATCTGTTGCGGGATTAAACTTATCCAAAACTGACTTGATCGACTGCATATCTCTATTATACAAGAGGCAAAGAGTTATTTTGTATTAAACCGATTCATGGCAGAAGTCATATCTTTTTCTAAAGCTACTTCAAAAGCATTTGAACACGCTTTAATGACCTCACGAATTTTATTGCGGTCTTTGGTACCAAATGTTCCGAGAACGTAATCTTCAACATTCCCTACTGCACGCCTACTTTGTACATGCTCTACCCCATCTCCATCAACTTTATGACCATGAGGAAGTCCGATACCCATTCTAAATCGCCAAAATTTATCCGTATTGAGGGAAGCCATAATTGATTCCACCCCATGATGTCCTGCAGCAGCACCTCCGAAACGTATCTTGATACTGCCAGTCGGTAGGTCTAAATCGTCATAGGCTACCCAGATATTCTCAGACTCTACTTTGTAGTAATCAGCTATTAATTTCGCCGCCATCCCTGAATTATTCATAAAGGTCTTTGGCTTTGCGAGTATTACCCGCTCCAGCTGACCTGTCTTTGGCTGCCAGTCTAAAAGCGCAATATCTGACTTCAACTTTTTTTCATCTGACCATGTAGTATTTTCGACTGAGGTATAATCTTTGAGGAAACGATCAAGAGCCATGAAGCCTAAATTATGACGAGTATTTTCATACTTTTCGCCTGGATTACCTAACCCTACCAATAATTTCATAGTCTGTCAGTCGCATTGTAAGTTATTTACAAAGACTTCGCAATAACATAGGTTACAGAATAGGCACCCCGCCAAGCGAGCTGCCTATTCTGATCAATAAGTTCGTATTAAATCTTAATGATAATAAGACTTAACCTGGAAAAGAATATAAAATCCGATTAGCCCGCCAATTATTGCAGAGATTATTCCTCCAAAAACAATAATTGAGATTAAATTAATCACTTCTATCCAGAATAAGAGTTGCCACCCTTCTACTTTACGAGCTTTAAGCTTAGGAAAGGCAACAACCATCAAGACTGATGCGACAATATTTAATAAAGCACTCAGTTTAAAAGCTAAAGAGTTATTAATAACTGCTGTAGCAAAAGTTGACTGAGGCATAAAGAGGTTACTTAATCCTCCTAAAATGCCAAAAATTCCTCCTAACACTACTAAATAAGGAGCAACTCGTACAATAAAATCTTTAACGCCGACAGGAAGCGCGGGAGCTTTCTTAAAAAAGTCTTCCATACTTGCGACAATGCCGCTAACTGATTTGTTTAAGTTCTTCATATTTCCACCTCCTTTCCTAAACTCAGCCTTATTATATGCTACATTTAGGTAGTTTTACTAGAATTAAAAATCAAGGGTGGTTTGGGAGGGATTAGGAGCACCTTTATGAGCTGAATCCCAAATTTTTACCACACCATATTCCCCATCAAAACCTGGCTCAATCACAATCTCACCTCTTCGTACTTTATCGACTCCTTCAGCTATCCTCTCTCCAACAGTCTGTGTAATGGTAGTGATATCTGCTTTTAACAAGATATCCAACTCTGAACCAATGAGCTTTATTGCTTTGCTGTACTGTACTTTCACTTTTGCACTCATAACTGTTGACTCGAGCGCTTCTGCAATAATCTCATTCAAAGGAACTAATTTTACGTATGGTGGATGATGTTTATGAGGATCAGTGAACCAATGCAGTCCCTTATCATTTGGCTTAATAGATGCTTCGTCTAACAGCTCTTTGCCAGCAAGTTGGGAAAGCCTGACAAACACACCTTCCGTAAAGGAACGCCTGCAGACAGGGCAGATATTTCCTTTTTCTACTAACTCCTCAGGGGTAAAACGAATTTTACAAGCCCTATGTCCTGAAAAATGATACTTTCCTTCCTCAGGGTAAAATTCAACTGTATAAATTACCTTATTCTTCTCACTGCTCCCTTTTTGAATCGCTCTTTTGAGATGAGGAAAATCTATTTTTTCTAATTCCAAGACTGTTGCTTCTCTCGCCATCTTTGGCAAACTATGCGCGTCAGAAAAAGATAAGATAGAGCGGTTCTGTAATTCAGGAATTTGCCAGTTCATTTCGGGATCACTTGATAGTCCCGTCTCAATCCCATAAATGTATTTGCTAAGATCACCAAATGCCTCCTCAAGGGAGTTAAATCCACTAGCTGACCCATAGATGCCAAAATGCGGCGTCCAGACATGAGCTGGTATGAGAAACCCTTTTTCATCTACCTCAAGAAGTAGCTCCAACACTTGCTTACTCGTCAACCCGACAATTGGCCTTCCATCACTTCCGATATTGCAACCCCTTGCTACAAGTTCCCTACTAAATGCTTCTGCTTTTTCAAGAGACGAAACAAAGATAAGGTTATGAATGCGACGCAATTTATCTCCTTGCTTATAAATTGATGATATTTCAGTTGAAAGAACAAATCGTATCGACTGCATCTGCTCTGTTCCTATATTCAATTTATAAACTCCCTCCCCCGCCTCCTCCAAGATTCCAGAGATTTCTTTAAACCACATAGGATGTGTCCAGTCTGAAGCGGTTAGTAATCCTAAGCCTTTCTCAAGCGCAATCTGACTCATGGTAGGAAGAGTCATTTGGGGAGAAACGGCCCGGCTATACTTAGAGTGGAGGTGTAAATCGGCAATTACTTGCATAGTGGTGTCATTCTAGCATTGTAAGAGTTGATCGGAAAGGGTTGAACTCATCATAATTCCTTTTTATAATAAATACATTCCCAAAGGTTTCTTATCCTTTTGCGATCGGTCTTTTAGACTCCTTTCTTGTTATGGCGAATATTGAAAGTTTATTAGGTGAATTTCGAGATGATTCTTCTGGTGTGTTTTTTAACCCAGAACCTCCGGCTATTCCCCTTGCTCCAGTGAGTCGTCCTACAATTCCTGAAGCCGCATCTATGCATGACCTTGCCTATGGGGGAAATGAAAGTCCCTTTGCACTTACAGCGCAAAAGCTCTTTGAGAATAGAGGAATTATTTCTAGTGAGAAGGCCGCCGAGATGGATATCAAACCGAAGACCATCCATCCCTTAGTAGAAGTCGGTGAAGGTGGAGAGATTATTAGTGGACCAATAATACTTTATTTTGCTGAAGAACGCTAATCCTTTTTCCCTTGATCTTCATACATCTCAACTAGCTCTTTAATGGTCGTTGCATCCTCTGGTTTTTTATCACTATCTCTGAATTTAATAAGACGAGGAAATCTAAGTGCATAACCAGGCTCTGTGACTTTTCCCTCTTCTATCTTCATACCAGCTGTATGGTTGGGACTCCGAGTAATCTCATCTGCTAAAACTTCTATAACAATCTCAGGTGTTACCCAGACTGATGGTTCAATTCTTGCACTCACACGAGCTGGCTTATGGTTACTTTTGAGTTTGTCTGCTCTTTTGTGGATCTCGCGCCATTCATCATCTGAGAGACCAGTTCCGATCTTTGTAACGGTCACGAACTCATCTGCCTGGTCGTCATAGACACCAACAAGGAGTGAACCAGCGCCAAATTCAGTTCTCTTTCCTTTGCCATAGATATAGCCAAGGATAACACAATCAATTGTATCTTTCAGCTCCCCACTTGAATGTCGTTTGAGTTTTACCCAGTTAAAGTTCCTACCTCCAGCTTCGTATGGACTGTCCAAACGCTTGATAACGACTCCTTCTAAGCCTTTGGAGATTGCATCATCTAGCATGAGTTGTAACTTCTCTGGATCATCTATCACCTGATTACTAGATGGAATTAAGATCTCATCACCACGCACTATTTTTTTGAGGATCTCTAGGCGATCAACAAGGGGCGTATCAAGGAGTGACTTACCATCAGCATAAAGAACATCAAAGACAAAAGCCTTAAGCGGTAACTCTTTAGCTACTTCCTCGATATTATGTTTGCGGCGGCGTTTGGTGGTCTCTTGGAATGGTAAAAATTCTTCTGACTCTACTTGATATGCTAAAGCCTCTGTATCCAAAATTACTGAACGCGCTTTCACTTGCTTAAGAGTTCCTTCGATAAGCTCGGGGAACATATGCGTCATATCCTCTAAGTTACGAGAGAACATAGAAACCTTGTTCCCGTCTTTGTGAATTTGTACTCTAAAACCATCATATTTATACTGGGCATCAACCTTCTCCATTTTCTCAATTACTTTTTGCGGATTAGGCAGACGCTCACAAAGTTCAGACCTGATCGGATTACCAACTTTGACAGTCAGTTTTTCAACAGCAGCCAGATCTTTTTCATAAAGAGTTTTGCCAATAAGCCCCAGATCCGAGGTACGGTTATATGCTCCTTCCAGGAGCTTTCTTTTGGACTTATCACCTAATTTGGCAAGAGCAAGTCCGTCTAATACTGTTGGATCGCCAATACCAAGTCTGGTATTCCCCAGAGGAATACGTACTAAATGCTTTGCAGATACCGCATCCATATGTTCCAGAAGCTCTTTAAGCTGAGTAATCTTTTTTTCAACCGAGCCGTCCCCCCCTGTATTAGCAATTGCAGTTAGTTGATCAAAGACATTACTGACAGAGAGTTCTTCTCGTTTGCCTTTATGTCTTTTATTCTTAGCCAGATCAAATGCGACTAAGCCTAAGTCACCTTTTTTATCGTAGTCTGTTAGAACCTCCTCTTTGGTAAGGCCAAAAGCTGTCGCTATACTCTGCGCGACCATTTTATCTGCCATGCCAATCTCAATTGGCGAAAAAAAAGGAGCAACCCGACCCTGCATTAAGTAGATTACCTTATCAATTTCATCTTTATGAATCGCTTTAAGTAACTCCGAAAGGATATCTATAAGTGTTAAGCGTGAGGAAGTTTCTTCTAATTTATCAAGATAACTAGCGAATTCAGAAAACTGCATTTATTAATACGAATAATAGCACAAGATGAGATATTTCTCATGCCATTACATATTTAGCGGCTTTAGTCTTTCCTACCTTTTTAATAATGCCCGACTCGATCAGACTTTTGAGCTCATTGAGCACCGTATCCTCTGAGACAAAGGGAAATAATTGCTTAAAAGCATTATTCTGTAAGTATCCTGTTGCCTGCAGATACTCGATAATTTTCAACTGACGTTCGCTGAGGAGTAACGGAGCTCCTCCTAATTTTTCTTTAAGCTTTGCATCAACTGAGATACGTTCTACCTTTTCTTTTATCTTAACCAGCTCGACGGCAAGTGCTTCTAAGAAGAATTCTAGCCACTCTGTCTGATCACCATTATTATTGGTAACACTCTGGAGGCTAGCATAGTACTCTGAAGCGTGCTTATCAAAATATTCTTCAAGAGAAAAGAATTTTCTAATGTCGTATCCTCCTTGATAAAGAATAAGAGTTGACAGACATCTCCCTACTCTCCCATTGCCGTCGACAAAAGGATGGATCCTGACAAATTCATAATGAACAACTCCTGATTTCAAAAGTGGGTGAATATCCTCATCCGTCGATTTATTTACGAATGCAATTAATTCGTTAATTTGCTTTGGGACAAGTGATGCATCAGGCGGCCTGAAAGACACTTCTCCAGTAAAACTATTTCTGATCACGACCTGCGTCTGGCGGAGTTTTCCGACTTTTTCGCTCGCTAACGTACGATCAACGGTAAGGCTATGCAGCTTTAGAATATCGTCTTCTTTAAATTCCCAGTCAGTATTCTTTGCATGAAGCTGTCCAATATACTCCATAGCTTTTCGATAATTAATCACTTCCTGAACATCACGCTGCCTGGCGACCACATCCTCCCCTTGAAGTACTTTCTCTGCTTGAGTAAGGTTGAGTTCATTTCCCTCTAAATGGGTTCCATGGTGGGCTGCTCGAAGCATAGCATCGTCGCGGAATTTCTTTTCGTAATAAGGAAGAAGCGGTGCGTGGTCGATATACTGTTTGGAAGCCTCAATTATCCCAATAAACTTCAACATTTTATTAGTAATGTGGTAATTAGGCTCGTACATCGTTTCAAGATTCTTGCATAATTCCCGAATGGATGCAAGTATCTTTTGACATTTATTCCTGGACAGAGTATAAGTCACCTGTGAAAGATCGAGAGCCATCTTCCCAAAATCCGCGCATCAATAGGAGGCAAGCGATTGCACTAGGACTTACTGCAATTGGCCTTGGTGATGAAGTTCTTCTCCGGAAAACTAAGAGAAGTATTGATAAAAAGGTCAGTCAAGCAGAAGCTATGCAATCTCACACACCTTCTGTTGCTGATACCTATGCCGGAAATCTCAAGAAGAAACTCTATGAGGAAACATATTCTAAAGAAAGAACAAATGTCGACCTCATCGCACTTATAGCGAGTGCAGGCGTTCTTTTTATGGACAGACATTTATCTAGACATCCTTTGCCAGATTCTCAGGAGGATTAAAATCGCTTCTTACCTTCCTTGCGTATTCTGATACTCTCTTCTATAATGACCACGTGAGATACCCCTGGGTTTGTATATCGATTGCCGGAGTCTGGGTAGCCACTATGGCTGTCCTCTTTTTTAACATAGTTGAACCAGCAACTATTTATATCTATGCGACAGTCACCGTTCTTATCCTGTTCTTCCTAGGCTTTGCCCGCGGCTAAAGAAGAGGTGATACAAATATTTTATGCTGCGTTTTTTCTACATAGGCGGCATCCTCATTAAGTATGCCTTCCTCTATTTCCTCATGAGACTTAGTCTCTATCACGCCCCACAAAATAAAGTTATTAAGCGTTTTTTTGAAGAAGCCGGAGGTTCTTTTATTAAATTTGGACAGTTATTAGCACTTAGAGTTGATATCCTCCCTAAAGAATATTCTCTGGATATGATTGATCTTTTAGATAATGTTAAACCTTTCTCCTATTCAGATGTTAAAGAAGTCTTTCTGGCAGATTTAGGAGCTGTTCCTGAAAAAATCTTTAAAGACTTTCAGAAAGAACCGTTTGCCTCTGGCTCTTTTGGACAGGTTCATGCTGCCAAGCTTGATAATGACACCATTGTTGCAGTTAAAATAATGCGCCCTGGAATTGAAGAAAGAGTTCAGGCAGATTTTATCACCATTACTGTTCTTGCATTCTTAGCGGATTACTTCTTCCGCATTTCTGGCCTGTCGTGGCGTGAGTTTGCTGATGAATTTAAACAATGGACGCTTAAGGAACTTGATTATCAAATAGAGGCTGATCATGCAGAGCGTATGGCAAAGAATATGGCTGATAATGAGATCATTGTTATTCCTAAAGTCTATGAAAGACTCTCAACTAGACGTATTCTCGTTCAGGAGTATATTGAAGGATTCCATTTAAGTCGGGTTCTCAGAGGTTTTAAAGACGGTCGACTCAATGCTGATTCTCTTAAAGAATATGGCGTTGATATTACAGCATTTACTCACAATCTTACACAGGAGATTCTCTCCCAATATTTTTTCTTTGGCTTTTTTCACGCTGATCTTCACCCCGGTAATATCATTCTTCTACCTCAGAACAAAATTGCCCTTATTGATTACGGAATCATGGGCGAATGGATTCCAGCCAGCCAAATATCCTTTATTCGCTTTATGAAAAACGTTGGGAATTACTCATTTAAAGAAGCGACCTATTACTTTGCTGACGTTGTTAGTACCGATCTTAAGCAAATGATCCAAAGCGCATTTCCCGCAAGTGTAGAACAGAAAGAAATTGATGAATTTCTTAGACTCGTCACAGATCACTTTGCTGAATCAGTTGAAACAATTGTAGGAGGCAGCGTAAAAGACCTGCACGAAATGAAAAAAGATTACACAACTCTTCTTCTCCAAATAATTAATGCCACTACAAGCTACAAAATTAAAATTCCTAAAGAAATGGCAATTTTTATCAAAGCTCTCAGCACACTAGGGCTTGTTTCAAAAGAGCTCAATAATGATTATAGACTTCAGCAAGAGATCAAGTACTTCTTTGATCATCATCCAGAAAATACCTTCCCACTTCTTAACAGTCGCCCTTCATCAAAACGTATTAGCAGAGAGAGAGCTATGGAAAGACTAAATAGCTGGCTTGCGTACTTATTAGAAGTTGATCCAGCAATTTATAAGCTTGTACATGGCTACATCAACAAGTATAATCAGATAGACAACTAATTCCTACAGAGACTAGAGTATGGACAAATTTTTAAATTTTTACAGCAAATATCCATGGGTCGCAATTGTTCTTGTCATGCAGTGGCTTGCTACAGCATTTACGGTTATCTATGCGAAGAATATTGACGTTACCAATATCATGGGGGCTGCTTTTGTGGCTACAGTCATTTTTGCCTTTTTTGGCTTTAAAGTTCCTAAAGGCTAAGCTCTATTACTTCTGCGCTTTTATCTATGTTACTTGCTAAAAATTCTTTATGAGTTGTCGTAAGAATAGTCTGCTGTTTGCCAACTACACCTAAGACATCGTTGATATGCTCCTCATCAAGTTCTGAAAAAATATCATCTAACAAAAGGAGCGGCCTCTCGCCTAATTCTCTCTCCATATAGGATAGCTGGAGCAATTTGAGCTGAAGTACGACCAATCGTTGCTGTCCGCGAGAGCCAAAAGATTTAACATTTTGCTTCTCCCCACTCTTTATGATTTCAACATAAAAATCATCTCTGTGAGGCCCAACAAGAGTCACTCCTGCTCCGATTTCTGGCCCTTTATACTGCTCTAATCGTTCTTTTGAGACGACACTCTTATCATAGGTTACGCGACACTCAACAAGAAGCTGCGTCTCAGTATTCATATAGGTAAGTAACTCTTCCCTCTTTTTGGTAAGATAATTGCCGTGCTCGATCAGTAAGTGATCCCAGTAAACAAATTGCTCTTCGTTACGAATCCCTGTCTCTTTCACAACATCAAGTAACGCATTGCGATGACGAAGCGCTTTATCATAGGCAATACTTGAAATACGATACTGCCTATCAGTAATCTCGAGTACTGCATCTAAGAAGTCTCTCCTTTGTGAAGGTGAGGAAATAATGATATCTAAATCCGAAGGGACGAAAAGAAGTGCTGGGAGCTTCCCCGTAAAATCAACGCGGCGTTTGGGAACATTATTTACTAAGAAGCGCTTGGTATAGGATCTACTCGTCATTGATCCCTGTACTTCAGCAATTACTACTTCTAAGGTATCTTTTTCACCTTCACTTGTAATAAGCCCCTTTATTCTTCCAATACTTTCGCCAAATTGGATCATTTGAAGATCTTTCTCTGCCTTAAAACTCTTTCCTGTTGCTAATAAATTGATTCCTTCTATGAGATTACTCTTTCCGGCTGTATTGGGACCAATAATTACTGTTGTTTGAGGCGAAAAGTGAAAGGTAGACTGTGTATAGCTTCTGAAATGCTGAAGAGAGAGCGATGTGATACTCATTCAATAACCGTACCAACGAATTCTTTTCCGTTAAAGTAATTTTCTAAGTTGTCAAAATCCTCTCCATGCAAAACGACAACCTTTACTCCTAATTCTTGAGCCTTTTTAGCAGCAATAGGATCAAAAGGGGCATTCAGTCCAGGTGTCCATTCATCTCCAACTATTTTTCTAAAGTCTGCCCAGTTAGTATGATCAATAGGCTTTGCATCAGGGAATTGTTTGGGATCTTTGTCATAAACCTGCTTGATGTTACTCATGTTAATTACTGTCCTCACGTCATAATCCTCGCAGAGGAGAAGCGCGCAATAATCTGTCGACCAACCTGGCTTCCAGCCTGCTGCAACGACAATTGGTTCTGTTACTTTGCGGATAATTTCATAGTGCTTGAGGATATAAGGGTGAGCAATATCACGAAAGACTGTTCTGATGAGGTGAGCGTTAAGCTTTGTAGCGTGAATTCCTAGATAATCTAAATCATCACGTGTCAGTTCGTGTCCTACGACATCTCTCCCCGCATCACGGTAATGCCTGGCTATAGTCCCTCCCCCTGAGACCAAAAAAAATTGCCGGTGTGGGTATTCGGCAATTTGCTTTCTGAGAAACGTATTTAGTTCCTTAAGGAAGTGGGTATTAATCCCTTTATCGGTGACGATGAGGGATCCTCCAACGGACATAACAATTTTTTCTTGATAGGTACTCGTCATAGGCTAAATAGTCTATCTCGTATGGTATCACACGAGATTCTTTCAGACAATAGCCTGACAAAATTACTTTTGGCAGGTGGGACAAAAGAAGGTGCTTCGTCCTCCTTGTTTGATTCTTTCAATGAAAATTCCACAACGCATACACTTTTCTCCACTTTTACCATAGACCAAAAAATGGTTTTGATACTCACCTTTCCCACCATCTACCTGAATATAATTAGTTTCACTTGCTCCACCGTGTTTTAATCCATTCTCTAAGACCTCCAGAAGGGCTATAAAGAGGTTTTCCGCCTCAGATTGAGTAAGACTACTGCTTTTCCGTCGTGGATCAATATATGACGCGTAGAGAGCATCATTGGCGTAGATATTTCCAATACCGCTTATTTTTCCTTGATCCATCAATAGAGGTTTGATAGGCATACTCGAGGACATAGCTATTTTTTTAAAAAGAGGAAGAGTTAAATCAGAAAAAGGTTCAGGACCCAAAGCTTTAAAAAATGGCTGATCTTTAACTTCACTAGTCTTAACTACTTTCAGCCAGCCAAACTGTCTGATGTCATTATAGTAAAGCACACTTTGCTCTCCACTCGCAGCTCTCAGCTGAAATATGACATGGGTGTGTTTATTTGGCAAATCCTGAGGAATTCCTAATTTCGGATGAAGGTTTTTTGTTTCTTTCCCTACAAAAACAAACTGTCCGGTCATCTTGACATGGGCTGTAATGCTGTAGCCATTTGATAGATCGATGACTAAACCCTTCCCAAAGCGTCTGACAGCCTCAACTCGGGTTCCCACCACCTGGTGAGCCTGTCCAGTAAAGAGCTTCTCAAGTCTTACCTCAACCCCTTCTATCATTTTACCAACAATATAGTTCTCAAGTCCCCGTCTAATAGTCTCAACTTCAGGTAGTTCCGGCATAGGAGAATTCTAGCATACCCATTCGATGTATCTTATAGTCTTGATTGGTGACTATCTTTAAGGTATACTTCATGCCTACTCTGCTCTGACACGTCTAACGTGGCTTTGTAGAGTGTTCTTTAACATGCTACGTATTGGAATACGTATCTTTACTCCGCAACTGCGCGGATTTGACCGGACTGTTGTGTAATGTATCTTCATTGCAGAACTGTCCGGTTAAAAGAACGTATCTAAAAGGAAGGAACTAAAATGAAGGCCAAGTTTTTTCTTCTCGCCCTGGTTCTCATGCTCTGTATAGGATCAGAAATGATTCTACGTGGAGATGGGCTAGGACTAATATTTGTGGGGGCCCCTC
The DNA here is from genome assembly GCA_039809285.1 of Candidatus Levyibacteriota bacterium. Lineage (GTDB taxonomy): Bacteria > Patescibacteriota > Microgenomatia > Levybacterales > UBA12049 > JACROF01. Next base: position 5,991 of record JBDHUU010000006.1, on the reverse strand, counting down.
TTGTCGCGATAAGTAGTCTGGTTGTATCTATGTGGATACTTCCACCTCTTCTTTGCGCAAGTAAAGCAGCAATCAAGTACTCAATTCCAGCAAGTATCCCAATTTTTCTGCTTGGAATAGTACTTATCATGCTTTCTGGACGAGCACCCCTTTTCACTCTGCTGGGAGTATATTCCATCTATGCAGGTGGTTTTGGACTGTCAGGTGCTGGTTTCATAGTAAACAGCACCAGACAAGACTTTTGTCAGTCACTGTACACCAGTGGCGACAAATCCGAGTGATGGAGTCCAACATGGCTCGGCCAGACAAACAACGGCAAGGGAAAAAAGCAGATAGGAACAAAAAGGGCGGAAAGATGTCCTGTGGACACTCAATCGTACAGTTCAAAATCTGCCCCCTGTGCCACATCAAACACTGCACCATTTGCGGCTGTAAGCCTCCTTGAAGAGAACATTCATGATCTCTGAAAAGGTAGGTGAAATGGCCCTCGGTTCTATACCATGGGTCATCGTTGCCTCTGCAATCGGAACGTTTTTCTACGGCTCATTCCTCTTTGTAGCGATTGCACGAGCAATCGTTTGCAAAGAAGGTCGAGTCATATCGATCATCGCAGCCCTCATTGGCTTGTACCTCACAATCGGGTGTGCAAGCCTTCTGTTCTAGACTAGAAAGGAAGGATACGTGAACTCCGACTCCGTAACAAGAGAAAAAGTCTATTCGTCGGGAGACGCTCTCTGTCTGGGTTCTTACCTGAGGATGCGTTTTCCCTCACCAGAAATCAAGATTATGGTCGTTTTCGAGTACGTCCACGGGAGACCGGTCGGTGATCCTCCTTATGGAACAGTCACCATCAACCAAGACTCCCCAGAGGTACGACAGGCCATTGAAGATTTCTGGCGAGAGAGGAAATCTCGCTGACCTGTATATCCGTACTGACCGCTTTTCGTTGATAACCAGGAGAAAATCATGACTACCCGTACCATTCGAGTCCCATGCGCCGATCCAACATCGGCGCTTGTTGCCCTCCTCCAAATGGAGGAAATCGGATTCCCTATCGAAAATGGGGATGTCGTGAAATCCGGGGAGGATATCTTCGCTGAGATTCGTATCAACATGGGATTATCCCATGGCGTTCATCATCCGATGAACCAGATCAGAGCTATTGGACTCAAGCCCGAGTTCACTTCCGAGAGGAAGTAAGCCATGATCTGGAAGATGATTTTCCTTGCACTCGCTCTTGCGGTGGTTGTCTTCCTTAAAGGGCACACCATCGAATGGCGCTCCATCGATGCAGCTTTCTACCAAGAAGGCACCACCTCCAACACGTAGCTTTCTTGCTCCTCTCTCCTCGTCCATGAGGACGATACCACACCTGTGGGAAAGAGAGAGGAGCATGCTATACCTTGTAAAGTAAGAAAGGTATTTATATAATCCCCACCATGAGAAGTTTAAAGGATGTCTTCAGCAGAGATCCCCGTAGTGAGCTCGGCTTTCCACCTAAAGAGGTAAAGAAACCTGATCATTCTAAAAAATCAGAAGGCTCTCAAGAAAAAGCAGCTACGCCACTTTTTCCGATAGTTGATATCCTTATTGATACTTATGATCTTAAAGACTACTTTGACGTCAACCTCCAACAAGCTGTTTTACTCAGAAAAAGGATGGGAGCAGAACTTATTGATTTCATCCAAGTTTGGGCTATTAACGAGGTTGAAGCAGAAAATCATGAGGTCTGGACAAGAGATGAAGAAAGATTGAATAAAATTCATACTAATTATTTCCAGCCACTCTCTTCTCTACCTGAACAGAACTACGATGTATCCCCACGAATCGCTGAGGGAATTAATAATGCTACCAGAACTTTTATTGATAAATTTTTTCGCTTTAAAAATGACGGATCAGGTACCCTCAACCACCCACTCGCCTTTAAGACACTTAAAGCTATTCAAGAAGGTTCCCCACTTTCTTATCCCGACTCACAAAGTGAAGCCGCTCAAGATTCATTTAAGATGGTACACGATGATCCTGACATGCAAAGCGCTCGTGAAAAGCTCGATATCATTAGAAAAACCGAAGCTAGGTTTAGCTAAATCACCTCATCAATAACCTATAGTTTGCAAGATTTCTCCCTTCTTGTTATAATTGACTCATCAGGCATGGAATTTCCATGTCTTTTTTGTCAGGTAGCCTCAACTAATGAGTGCTATAATCCTGGTAAAGATGAGATACTCTCACTCGTTAAGCGTGAGTGAGATGGCTCTCAACTTTAGATCTTTAACAGCTTGTTGTGAACTTATTATCTCTTTACTCTTTCATTTGCGAAAGAGTCTTATGACTTCAGCGTTACGCGTAGAAGAAGTGTCTTTTACTCGTGGCGCTGAAGTCAACCAAAAGAGGTTCTTTTGGGAGGGTTTCATACTCTCAACCCACTGACCTAGGAAATCAGTGAAAATGAGTAAGAAGCCACGACTTATGGCATCATCTATCAATCGTCTTAGATTGTGGAGATTCCAATCATGACCTCGGAGGATGGCGCCTCTGGCGCAGTCGTAGTTCTCGTTCGGAACGCAGACAAACCGTCTCATTGTTGTTGTGGGGAATTTCCTCACAAGGACGACGGAATTTCACGTAAGTGCTCCATCTGTCCTGCCTGGTATCACCCCGGACACGAAGATGACGAAGGCACAGGAATGTGCCTAGCCTGTCAACGAGAACGAAAGCAGATACGGCAGCAAACAGGTCGAACCATCGTCAAAGCGGTGGGCAATCAGCGACTCTGTATCGCTCCACAATCCTCTCCGGACCCACTTCTTGCTTGGGGTCGCCAGTACTTCGGTTCGTAGGGAAGGAGTTCTTTTCGTGCAAGGGAAAAAGTGTCGTGACTGTCATCAACAACTCAGCCGTCAACTATGTCAGGAGGGCGCCGAACGGTGTCCCAAATGCAATAGAAAGGCCGGCAGTCACACACCTACCTTTTCCATCAGGAGAGCACGGAAGCTCTCCAATCGGGGAACGCACTTAGTGTGCGTTCAGGGACATGGTGTTCTTTATACCGTAGTTCCCATTCAGAAGACGTGAGGCAGGAGGCTCAAGTGAAACATCACTCAGATTATGTAAAAGCAACGAGCAAGCCGGATATCCCGACTCTCGCTCGTAGATTACGCACCGATCGCGGGCTTACTCTCTCCGATAAGGAAGAGCTTCGCCAACAAATCCGTGCCGCCCAGGCCGAGCAGGGCATTCCCTTCGTCAACGCGACTCCTCCAGAGTCGCACCCGGAGCAACAGCTCCAAATCTGAGTTCACATCAGGCGAGCGTCTCCCCGACTATTCTGTCGGGGGGACGCGAACCACCTTACTATCCTCTTTTATATTTCCTCAATTCTGCTAAAATCCCTTTGGTGTCATGATTCATTCTCATAGGCGAGATTGCATTGAGACATCAACCGATTTATTGTAGTTGCATAGAAAGGAGTGGCCGCAATGCCACAGAAAGAACCCGACTCATTCAGTATTTGTCATGGGTGTGGAGGGAAAATCCTTCCCTTCGAACATCGCGCGTATGACAAGGGCGGCAACCTTATCCATTCACGGAAGTATTGCCGAAAGAAGGCCGACGAGAAAGTCGACTTTGAAAAAAGCGGGAAAAGACCCAAGTAACATGCACTGCGTTTCATGCGGCGCGTTTATCCTCTCAAGAGGGTGAACGCGCCCTCTTACTTTAAAGTGAAGTAATAAAAGAAGTGATATGTTTAAGGAATTTTTCCTTAGAGAAATCTCTCGCACGCTTCTCACAATCCTCTGATTTTATGCCTTTTCTGCTAAATCTTTTAAGCTGATCCTTCAGACTATCTACTGAAAGTTGATCAAAAAAGAGACCTGTCTTATTTTCAACAATTGTTTCCTTTACTCCTCCAGATCTAAAAGCAATTACTGGTGTTCCCTGTCCCATCGCCTCAACTGGCGTTATCCCAAAATCCTCATCTTCTGAAGCAAAGATAAATGCCTTTGCTCCCCGCATTAAATCCATTTTTTCTTGATCTGATACTTCGCCGACAAATTCCGTAGTTTTACCGCTAAGACGATTTAATTCGTCTCCGTAACCTGCAAATGCTTTGCCAAATACTTTAAGTGGTACTTCTAACTCACGACATGCTTTGACAATAAGATCAATATGTTTAGCTCGTGCGAGTCTTCCACCTGTTAAAAAATACTCGCGTTTGTTCTTTGTCTCTTGTTCTTCGCTCTTTGCTACATCCACTGGCGGGTAGATGACCTTGGCATCTTTACGATAAAACTTCTGAATTCTCCCCCGAACTTCTTCAGAATTAGCTATATAGAAATCGACATTTTTAGAAGCATTGAAGTCAACAATTCGTAAGAAGTGGTTGACTGTCTCCCCTACTACTTTGAGAACTGCATTTTTCTTCCATTCTCTGGCTGTTGCGTAGCCATAGAGATAGCGAGGAGGTGTGTGGCAATAGCAGATAAGCTTCGCTTTCTTTTTATCTAATGAATTGGGAAAGTAGGCACCAGTTGCGGATGTGATAATGACATCGTATTTGGAGAAATCAAACGCTCTAAAAGCAGTTGGAGAAAGGAGACGGAAAGGACTGATAAGTTTGGCCTTAAAAGGGATATATTGAAGAAAAGAAGTATGAATTTTCCAGTCCTTAAAACGCTCTCTGTGAGGTCCTAAGTAGGAAGGCAAATAGACAGTCGTGTAGACATCTGCTTTGGGAAAAGCTTCATGGAGTGCCTCTAAGACTCTTTCTGCTCCTCCATATTCTTTGATGTAATCATGTACTAATGCAACTCGCATTACAAAAGCTCCATCTGCCCATCTTCCTCAGGCGTTTTTTTAATTGACCTCACTTGCTTTGGATACCTTGCATCAAGCCGTGTGATGAGACTCTTAAAGTTATGACTCTCAAACCCCTGACGCAGTCCTTCAATGTCTAAATCACTGACTTTGCACCTCTCCAGCTGTAAATGAACGGGAGCATCGGTAATAATGGTAGCTAGTTTTTTGGCGAGGGCTCCTTGCTCAGCATCTGTTGCGAGCTTTAAGGCTGTTTTTTCAGGCAGACTACTGATCTTTTCATATAACGCCTCAAATGTGCCGTATTCTTGAAGGAGACTTGCTGCTGTCTTTGGGCCAATCCCTGTAATGCCTGGGTAGCCATCTGACGCGTCACCAATAAGTGCCTTATAATCGATAAATTGTGAGGCCTTAACTCCATATTTCTCCTCAACTAACGCTTCATCAAATAGAGCTGTCTTTGTCATACCAGTAATGAGCATGAGGATTTTAGTTCGACTAGTAACTAACTGAAGCATATCGCGATCCCCTGTTACGATAACTACCTCCATTTCAGGATCTGATTCTACCGCCTGATGGGTGAATGTTCCTATAACGTCATCCCCTTCATACCCATCACACGAAACCACATCAACTTTCATTTTTGAGAGTAATTCATCAATAAGTCCAACCTGGTCTGAAAGAGAGCTGTCCATAGGTGGACGATGCTCATGATAGCCGGCAAACATTGCTTGTCTAATCGTAGGTTTAGATCGATCAAAGGCAACGACTATATAATCTGGATGCTGTTCATTAAGAACGCTTAAAAACATCGAGAAGAAACCGTAGACTGCATTAACAACTTGTCCATTGCTATTCGTCAGACCCGGCATGGCGTGGAAGGCACGATGTAAAAGTGCCGAGCCATCAATCAGAACGAGTTTTTTCATGAAGATATTGTCATTGTAGCACAGAGGTTCTACCTATTTTTTCGAGTCTTTGTGGCAACGGTAGCAGGCTGAACTTTAGGACCAATTAATTTAATAAAGTCTTCTGCATCTAGTGTCTCTCGCTTAAGGAGCTCTTCAGCTAGCATATCCAGCTTTTCATGGAGATTTTTGAGGACAGAGACCGCTGACTTATACCCTGTATCTATTATTTTGCTGACTTCGCGATCAATCTTTGCGCGCATCT
>JBDHUU010000005.1:0-20327 GCA_039809285.1 Candidatus Levyibacteriota bacterium | reverse complement strand
ACTAAGACCTGGTGGAGGATTTATTGGCTCATATGGCCTTTTACAGGTGGACCACGGCAAAATCGTTGATCTAAAAATTAATGATGTCTATGATGCAGACGGTAAGTTGAAGGCTAATATCGAACCGCCATTTGGTCTCAATCGCTACATGGGTGCTTCACATTGGTTTTTACGAGACAGCAATTTTGACCCCGATTTTGTTAGGAGCGCTTCGAAAGCAGCCTCTTTTTTACAGCTTGAAACAGGGGAGAATGTAAATGGTGTTATTGGTCTTGATGTTAGTTTTTTAAGCTCGCTTTTAGAAGCCACTGGACCAATTTCTTTGCCTGATTACAATAAGACATTAACAAAGGATAATTTTTATCTTCTTACCCAATCTCAAGTAGAGGATAATTTTTTCCCTGGTTCGACTCAGAAAAAAGACTTTCTTCGTGCAGCAGAGACAGAGTTGATGAGAAGAATTGAGACAAGAAAGTTCTCATACCAAAAAATGATCACTCTTTTAACAAGCGCAGTAGGAGAGAAGCATTTACTTTTTGCTTTTTCTGATCCTACGATCCAAAAACTATTTGCTATTAATAATCTTTCGGGAACACTCGAGGAAAAAAGAATTGCTGATGAGACAACCTACTTAGACAGTATAGGAGTTAATGAAGCCAATATTGGACAAAATAAAAGTAACTATTACCTTAAGCGTAGTATTGATCAGGATATAACCATTGATGGGGAGGGAGTGGTGAGGGGAATAACCACAGTAAACTATACCAATACCAGTTCGGCAAAGACTCCTTTTGGCGGAGATTATAAAGCTTACCTTCGGCTCATTACTCCCTCAGGAACAACTCTTACGAAAGTTCAAGTTGATGGGAAGGATGAGGAGGTAGTCAAGGCTATAACAGATTCGCGTTCTTATTTATCTCCATCATTCCGTCCACCCGAGGGCGTAGAGGTTGACACTGTGGAGATAGAGGGGAAGACCCAATTTGGACTATTGATAACTGTTCCAGCTGAACATACCAAAAAAATTAGCCTTTCGTATACACTTCTTCACAAAGTTAATGTCGATCTACCTAAATGGACATACTCACTCCATACTATCAAGCAACAAGGAACACTCAGCGATCCTTACAGGCTGACGATTCACTATCCATTAGCAGTACGTCTCTTTACAGCAGATCAAAAAGTAAATGATCTGGGAGGAAAGGCTATGTTAGAAACAACCCTTAGTGAGGACAGAGAGAGTAATTTCACCTTCACTAGCAAGTAATAATTCTTTGCTATAATAGAATCTCTTATGCCAATCTTTTCGATTGTTCTTACTATTGTCGGATTATGTCTGTTTGAAATTATCAGCAGTATTGATAACGCTATTATTAATGCTGAAGTGTTAGGCACAATGAAGCCTAAAGCACGAAAATGGTTTCTTTTTTGGGGACTGTTATTTGCGGTATTTGTCATGCGAGGGATACTTCCCTGGGCTATAGTGTGGGCCACGACTCCTTCACTTGGTCCGGTAGGTGCATTGACTGCAACATTTAGTAACGATCCTAAAATCCATCACTCTATTGAAGCGTCAGCTCCTATATTATTAACAGGTGGGGGAGTATTTTTGGTCTTCCTGTTCTTTAACTGGTTATTTATGGAGCCTAAGAACTATGGACTGAGGGGAGAGCGATTCTTTCACAAACATGCTGTATGGTTTTATGCAGTAGTTTCTATGTTACTAGCAGGAATTGTCTATGCCTCATTACAAGTTCATCCAATGATGGCATTTAGTGCTGTCCTTGGATCTACAGCCTTTTTTATCATCCATGGTTTTAGTCAACAGGCAGAGCAGGCAGAGAGGAATATGTTAAATAACAATATGTCAGATGTAAGTAAGATTCTGTATCTTGAAGTAATTGATGCGACTTTCTCAATAGACGGGGTTTTGGGAGCCTTTGCCTTTACATTATCTGTTCCACTTATTCTTTTAGGTAATGGCATTGGTGCTATTGTTCTTCGACAGATAACAGTAGGAAATATTGAGAGAATTAAGAAGTATAAATACCTTAAAAACGGAGCTATGTATTCTGTTTTAGGTTTAGGAATGATTATGCTGCTTGATGCGTTTGGCATTCTTATTCCTGAGTGGATTTCTCCTGTTATTACATGTGCAGTGGTAGGAGTTTTCTTCCTCAAGTCAAAAAGAGAGCTTACGAGCAAGTAATATTATCTTGAGCGTTTAATAAGGTTTTTGAGGGTTTTTCTTGTATCTTCTGATTTGAGAGCATGATAAATTGCTGGGAGAAGAGAAATAACAATAACGACAAAAATAGCTGGTTCAAAATATTTATCAGGAATATATCTTCCTAAGTAATATCCCGCCAAACATAATCCAACAGCCCACAACAGACTCCCGATGATATTAAAAAGAAGGAAGGTACGGAATTCCATATCTGCAATTCCTGCCACAATTGGCGCAAACGTTCTAATAATTGGCATGAAGCGCGCTATAATAATCGCCTTACCACCGTATCGTTTGTAAAAAGTTTGAGCGTTCTCGATATATTCCTTTTTAAACAAAACAGAATCTTCTCTGTGAAAAAGCCTTTTACCTACTTTATGGCCAAAGAAGTAGCCAACAACATTCCCAATAGTAGCTGCTAAGAAGAGAAGGACACATAGGGTAACGATATTTAGATCACCCTTCGCAGCAAAAATGCCAGCTGTAATGAGAAGACTATCGCCTGGGAGGAAAAACCCAAGCATGAGTCCTGTTTCAGCGAAGATAACTGCTGTAATACCTGGATAACCAAATGTCTGAACTAAAAAGTGGACATCTAAGATCTCTTTGAGATAATCAAACATACATCAATTATAAAGTTTTTCTTAGAGGAAAGCTAGGCAGTAACGTAAAACTAGAGTGATTCGTTTTGGTAAAGTGTTGTTGGAGGGAACTCTCCTTCATCCGATGTATCTGAATCTACAGCATCTATTTCATCCATATTTTTGTTGTCGTCAGCTGGATACATATTTATTACTTGTTCATGCATAAAAGGAGTAGGTTCAGGTGGGAGAGGATTACGAGGTTGAGAGCCATAGAACTCATTCAGATCTGGTGCAAATATCTCTTCTTTGGTCGGGATAGTTATCCTTCGAGCGTCCTCATTTTCCGTTGGTAATTTTGATTCAATCATTTCTGAATTTTCATTTATTAAGAGCGACTAGATTATTGCTAGATGGAACATCAATGCAATCATCATCATATCCCGTTTCAATAAAATTAATATCGACTGGAACTCCTTCAACTAAATCTCCAAAAAGGGGGAGGGGCATATCCGGGAATTTAGTTATTTCAGGCAACACATCAAAAGGAGTGAATCCATGTTCTGGTGTAATTGGCATAATACATTTATAGACAATTACTATCTTTCAAGCATGACGTAATGATAACCAAAAGACTGACAGATTAAAGACTTTTTGAGGAATTGAGGGCGTCGATGCCAGGAAGCGTTCCTTTTTCAATGTATGCCAGCATTGCGCCTCCACCTGTTGAAATGTGGGTGATGCTATCAAGATTTTCTTTATGAGTTAGAGCTGCTAATGTCTCACCACCACCAATGAGTGAAGTAGCATCTTTATTAGCAGTTATTGCATAATAAATAAAGTCAGTACCCCTCTGATATATAGTCTCCTCGAATAAACCAACTGGACCATTCCAAATAATTGTTTTGGCTTGAAGGATAGCTTGAGCAAAAATAGCCTGCGTTTCAGGTCCTATATCATAGATAGTATCGTGGGAGGAGAGCATATGGACGGGTTTAATGACTGCATTTCGTCCGTCTCTATCTCCGACCACGACGTCGCTAGGTAGAAGCAGTCGGCAGTGCTTTTTACCAGCGTGGGCAATAAGCTTTATAATTTGATTGAGTTCATTCTTTTCAATAAGACTTCTACCGACCTCATTTTTCAAGGCAAATAAGAAAGTATTAGCTAACCCTCCGCCGAACAAGATAAAATCTGAAATCTCAATAAGGCGGTCAATAAGATGGAGTTTAGTTGATATTTTTGCTCCTCCTAAAATAGAAACTACGGGATGCTTAGGATCTTTAATTATTTTTTCAATTGTCTCGACTTCTTTCTTCATCAGTAATCCCCCATAAGAGGGCAGAAGGGAGGGAAGTCCGACAACAGAGGAGCTCACTCTGTGAGAAACACTAAATGCATCATTTACAAAGACATCTCCATACAGAGCAAGTTTTTTGGTAAAGTCTAAATCATTTTTTTCTTCACCTTTGTAATAGCGAATGTTTTCAAGGAGAGATATTCTATTTAGGTCGCCCGTTCGGGTAATTTCTATTGGTAGGTGCTCTAAGTCGGGTACAAAGACGACCTTACACTCAGGTAAAAGTTTTTGCAAATCACCTGCAACTGGTTTGAGGGATAGCGAAGGATCATGCATATGTGGCCTGCCTAGGTGGGAGAGGAGAATAATGGAGTTGTTTCTTTTAAGCAGATAGGTAATTGTTGGGAGAGATTGTTTGATCCGCTCGTCATTTATTATCTGGTGCTTTTTATTCAGCGACACATTGTAGTCTACGCGTAAAAGCACACGCTTATTTCTAATTTCTGATTCATCAATATATTTCATAGTACTCTCATTGTAGGCTACCTGTATAGATTTAACAAATAATCTTAGGAGAAGTAAGAGTCGGTGAGGTCTTTAGTATTTATGATACCAATCTTAGTGAAAATCGGTGTGAGATAAAATTCGATTTGTCCAAGAATAGGTTCCTTCTCTTCTTCCTCTAAATCCCACAAAGCTCTTTTAAAAGGACCGAATGCCTTTTTACGATTTTTATAGATGAATTGCTCTTCTGTCTGATCTGAAGCTTTGTCCTGACTGAGATTTGTCATAACCCACGCCGTCATATCATTTTTTATCCCTTCTGGTAAGTGATCATAGATACTATTCTGAAGGGCTGTTGCTAAGTGGACTTCAACAGTATTATTGTTTTTAAACTCGTCAAAGTCGGAGAGAGGAAGTGTAGATGCTCCGTGTTGAACTGCACCCGCTAAGTGATACTTATCCTTGGCAATTTCACCAATACTTTTTAGTACTGAAAAATCAAGTGTTACTTCTTTGAGTGTTCCATCGGGAAGAGGAGTCCCTCCATGGCTTGACCCTGTTTGTACGCTGACTTTTGAAATACCAATAGAAGTAATTCTTTGAAGGTATTGGTACATAAAAGCCTCAAAGTCTGAAAGCGTACTATTTCTATCTCCTATATGTCCAATTTCTCCTCCTATAGATATTGTTACATCTGTAGGTTGGTTTTTTCGAATATACCCAGTGAGTAAAGCAGTCATCTCGCTGTTAAGCTTTTGCTGTTCTGCGATATCATGTTTACTTAAATCCACAAGAGTGGACGCATCAATATCGATATTATAAAAACCTGCTTCAATTGCCTCTATGATGAGGTGTTGTAAATTATTAATTTCTTCATCTTTATCTTGCAGAAATTTGTCTCTACTAAATTGGAAGTGATCACCTTGGAGAAATATAGGCCCGTTGTAATTTTCTTTGATCGCAGCAGCGAGGATACAGAGTGAGAATTCTTGAGGAGTTTGTTGTGTATATTTCATTTCGGATCGGGCTATTTCAAAGATCACAACGCCAATCTGGTGTTTTTTCATCATCTGGAAAATACGACATGCTATATCAAAAGTGAGTGCCCGAACGTTTATCGCAGGAACGACAAATCCCTCAACCTTTCTTTGTCCAATCGCTTTATAGAGTGGATAAATAGAACAAAGTTTAGCATGACAGAGTTTAGCTATTCGGAGAATAAGCTCTTGTGATGTCTCTTTAATAGTGGGATCACTGTGGAAAAGAGCATTATAGATAAGATCATTTATGAGTAATTTTTGAAGCTTCTGCTGATCGAGAATCGTTGGCGAAGTAGTACTACCAAGAATGGGGTTTGTGTCATTCTCTAACTCTGTTAACGAGGTGAAAAGTCGTGCCATCTGGATTGAGTATAGCATAGCTTAGGTAGTTGGTAATCCTTTCTTGCCAATCCGAGTAAAAATCTTTAGAATGTGCCCATGATGTATCAAGGTATTGAAGGTGCATATCCACTTACTTTTCGCAGAGAAGATGCAAAGCTTTTGGGTGAGTATTTACGTCAAAGGCATTCGGTGGATTTAATTGGGATGAAGCGTGTGGGAATCAGCAACTTCTTACGCTATTTCCTTTATCATAAGGATCTCAAAAAAACATTTATTAGCTCTTCTGAAAATCACCTCTTTATCTCAGTTGATCTTAATGATCTCGTGGAGCGGGAGCTATACGCATTCTGGACGCTTACGTTTAAGCGTGTCATTGATAGCGTAGAGGATGCGGAAGTGTCGGAAGATCTTAAGCAAAAAGTTTCGAGTGCTTTTCTTTCATCAATTCAGACGCAGGATCTTTTTCTACTTCTTGACGCACTGCGAAAAAGTATGGGACTTCTTGTTCAGACTGGTATTCTTCCTACCATTTTCTTTTTACGATTTGATCGTATCAAGGATGCTGTTACTCCAGAATTTGTCGATAATCTTCAAGGACTGCGTGATGCAACGCATGAAAAGCTTTCCTATGTATTTACTAGTTATAGAAGTCTTGACGCTTTATGCCCACAGGCTTTTACTAAGGCGAGCCTGAATGCTTTTTCTCAACTAATGTATGTTCGTCCTTTAGTTGATGACGATATGCGCATTATCATTCAAGAATACAAAAAGCGTTATGCACTTCAAATAGATGAAGAGTTAGAAAGCCAGCTTTTAAAATTTGTAGGTGGTAATGTCCAGTACATGCAGGTAGTACTCGTCATACTCAGTGAACAAAAAGAAAAGACACCATTTGACAAGGAACAGCTTGAGGATATTATTAGGCAAGATGAACGGATTAGTCTTCTAGGGGAGGAGTTGTGGGAAAGCCTGAGTAGTTCAGAGAAAGAAATTCTTGCTAAAGTTGGTGCTTCCGAATCACTTACCGATGATGACAAAAAAGTCGCAAGTTATATTTTTGAGACGGGAATGGTAAAGGAAGGACCAGAAGGCTTAATGATATTTAATCCATTATTTGCTGAATATGTAAGTGGGGCATTACAGCACGTCTCTCGAGAAAGAGAGTTGGTCTTTAGTAAGAAAGAGCATCTCCTTTTTACGTTGCTTCAAAATCATGTCGGAGAAATTTGTGAGCGAGACTTAATCATTGAGGAAGTCTGGCCTGAGTATCGGGAATTTGGTGTATCAGATTGGTCAATTGATCGACTAGTCGCAAGAGTTCGCAGTAAACTGAAAAAACAAGCTAGCCCATTTGAGATTCGAACAATTCGTACACGCGGATACATGCTGACAGAGCGAAGTTAATTCCCGACTATCTCCCGACCTATTCCCGAAGAAAGTCTGATCTGCTACAATTAGCCTCAGCTACTACTATGGATAAAGTCTATAACTTCAAAGATAAAGAAAAAGAAATCTATAAAAATTGGGAAGAAAAAGGGTATTTTAAACCTAAAATTGATTCCAAAAAGAAGCCTTTTACTATAATACTTCCTCCGCCTAACGCAAGTGGCAAGATGCACACTGGAAATGTGTTAATGGTTGCGATAGAAGATCTTCTTGTTAGATGGCATCGAATGAAAGGAGATCCAACTCTTTGGGTTCCAGGAACAGATCATGCAGGTACTGAAACGCAGATAACATTTGAAAGAGAACTAAAAAAACAAGGGAAATCTCGTTTTAATTACAGCCGAGAAGAGCTCTACCAAGCAATCTGGGATTTTGTCCAGAATAATAACGGTCAAATTGAGAGTCAATTACGTCAAATGGGAGCAAGTGTCGACTGGAGTCGTTATACTTTTACTCTTGATGATAAGGTCATCACTACTGTTAATAATACCTTTAAGAAAATGGTAGATGAGGATCTTGTCTATAGAGGAAACTATATGGTTAATTACTGCCCGAAATGTGGTACAACGTATGCTGACGTTGAATTAAAGCATGAGGAGCGTAGAGACCCTCTCTACTACATGAAATATGGGCCATTTATTCTTGCAACAGTTCGTCCTGAAACGAAATTTGGTGACACAGCTGTTGCGGTTAATCCAAAAGATAAAAGATATGAGGAATGGGTTGGAAAAGAGATTGAATTTGATGGGTTAAATGGGAAAGTACAGCTCAAAGTTATAGCTGATGACTTTGTTGATATGGAATTTGGAACAGGAGTTGTAAAAGTTACACCAGCTCATGACAAAAACGATTACGAGGCAGGCCTCAGACATAACTTAGAGGTAAAGCCAGTTATTGATCTTAATGGCAAGCTTAACGAGAAGGCGGGCTCCTATGCAGGTCTTTCCATTTTTGAAGGTCGTAAGCAGGTAGTAGCAGCCCTTAAGGAAAAAGGACTCATAGATCATATCGATGAGAACTATGTTCATACAGTTGCTCTTTGTAAAGCAGGACATGAAATTGAACCAATGGTACTTCCTAATTGGTTTATCAAAGTTGACGCTCCACATAAATCCTTTAAGAAGCCAGCATTGGATGCAGTCAAATCAGGCAAAGTAAAGATTTTTCCTCAATGGCAGGAGATTACGTATGTTCGTTGGATGGAAGAGATGCGTGACTGGCCGATCTCACGGCAGAATGTATGGGGAATTAGAATCCCTGTCTGGTATTCGTTAGAAAAGAATCCAACACTTCAGGTATCGTATTTGAAAAAAGATGGTACGAGAGTTATACGTAGTGGAGAAGGAATACTAAAAGAAAGTGAATTTGAAGAAGCAGAGAAGGGACTACAGAAAATTATTGCTCCAATTGAATGCATTCCTGAGTTTGAGTGCTCATCACCAACGGATCATTATTTACAAGAGACAGATACCTTTGATACCTGGTTTTCATCAGGACAATGGCCTTTAGTTACTCTCGGGTACCCAGACTCAGAAGATTTCAAGTATTTCTATCCAACTTCAGTTCTTGAAACAGGGTGGGAAATTATTCGTCTGTGGGTTTCACGCATGGTTATGTTTGGAATCTACCTTACAGGAGAGGTTCCTTTTGAGTACGTGTATCTCCATGGCATTGTTAGAGCTCTTGACGGGCGGAAGATGAGTAAGTCATTGGGAAATGTAATTAATCCTGAAGACTATATTAATGAATATGGCGTAGATGCTCTCCGCATGGGGCTTATTTCGGGTACAGCCAACGGAAAAGATTTTGCTTTTCCTAAAGATCGCGTGATAGCCTACAAACATTTTGGCAATAAAATTTGGAATATGGGAAGATTCATCCTTATGATGCGTGATCAGTGGGGAAAAGAAATTTCTGCATTCACTCAGATAGACTACTCTTCCTTAAAGAATGAAGATAAAGCAGTGCTTGAAGAACTTGCTCGAGTTATTAAGACGGTGGACCTAGAACTTGAAAAGTTCCGTTTTGCTGATGCATCTGAGGCCATTTACCAATTTATGTGGCACACACTTGCTGATAAATACATCGAGCAGGTAAAAGTTAGAGAGGACAAGAATGTAGCTTTAGCTGTCCTCCAGCATGTCTATATGACTTCTTTAACGCTTTTGCATCCTTTCATGCCTTTTGTCACAGAAGAAATCTACCAGAAGATGCCAGGTAGTGGTGAATCGATCATGATTGAGCCCTGGCCAACTCTTTCTTCCCAATAATGTATGGCAAATCCCTGGATACCATCTACACCTCCTACTAAAGAGTTTAAGAAGCAGTCTTTCAATGAACTAAGCAAAATATCAGCTTTTCTATATCAAATAGGAGAATATCCCGCTCTCCGTCAGAAAAGTCATCCAGTCAAACCAGCTATTATTTCATCTCGAGAATTTCAAACAAAACTAACGTATTTACGTGCATGTTTAAGAAAATATAAAAGAGTAACTAAAAAAGGGCGGGGAATAGCTGCTGTGCAAGTAGGAATTCCCGAGCAATTTCTGATTTTTTACCGAAGAGGTAAGATTATAGTGATGATTAATCCCAAAATCGTAAAAGAGTCTCAGGAGAAGTATAACTATCCAGAGATTTGTATGAGTGCAAATAATCTCATTGCTCCTGTTATTAGGCCAGCTTGGGTGGAAGTAGAGTATTTTGATGAAAAGGGAGCGAAGCAATATTGGCAGGTTAAGGGTACCTCAAAGGAAGGATTGATAGAAAATCGTATTGTTCAGCATGAAATTGACCATCTGAATGGTATAATAAATATAGATCGAGTAGATGCCCGAGAGCTTACCTTTGTAAGCGACTCTACCTTTTATGCCAATGCTAGCTTTAAAAAAGTTAAATAATGTCAAATTCCCGAGGATTCCACGACTTATTACCGAATTGCCGCAAAAAAAATGGTTTTTTTACGGGAAAATCGCTTGTTTTAGCCTCATTACGACTGTCCTCTTAGTTACTATCATCCTTCGAGGCTACGAGTTATTCCAAGGTATTCAAGTACTTGAAGCTGCTACTACAAAGCGTGATGAGATTGCGAAAGAAAGAACGTACTGGCAGGATGTGGTCAGTCGTCATCCAGGTTATCGAGATGCAGAGTTCAAATTAGCGGTATTATCCTATCAATTAGGAGAGAAAGAGAAAGCAAAGGAATATTTAAATGAGGCGTTAACAATAGATCCTAATTTTAAAGAGGGAAGAGAGTTTGCTAAACAGGTTGGGCTTTAGAGGAATTACTCAGTTTTTTCTTCAGAGGATTCTTGACTATCACTAGGTTTTTCTTCACTTTCAGCTGCTTCGCCTTCGGTAGTTTCACCTTCAGCGCCTTCTTCAACTACTGGCTCTGGTTCTTCTTCAATAATAATTTCAGCAATCTTAGCAACAACTTGTGCTTCATCGGTAAGGATAGTTACACCTGTAGGAGCATGTAGCTCGCCTACAGTGATCTGTTGGTCAATCTCTGCTAACGGTTCGATGTTAACTTCAATTTTCTCTGGAAGTTCGGCTGGGAGAGCCTCAACCTCGACTTCAGATGCAGGCTGGATAAGGGTACCAATATTCTCAGTAACAGCTTTAGGCTCACCAATAAATTCAAGAGGAACCATAGCTTTAACCTTCTCCTTCAAGTTAACTTCATAAAAATCAACATGAAGAGGAGTATTTGACTGATAGTTCATTTGGAGGTTTTTAACGAGAACTGGATGCTTCTTATCACCCACCATTAGGTCGATAAGGCCTGTTTCTCCAACTTCTGAGAATACCTCTTTAAAGTCTTTACTAGCTAGCTGAATTGAGGTTGAAGCTAAGCCTTTACCATAAACGTTGGCTGGAAGCTGACCCTCACGACGAAGTTTTTTTACTTGTTTGCCAAGAATTGTTCGAGGAGTTGCGTTAAGTACGGGGTGTTTCATAATGGTTTAAATAGTACAGGACATAGAAGATCTACGTCCATGCATTACATATTACGCAAGTATAAACTAAATTGCAACCCTTGTCAAACTATAGGGCTAGTTCTCATATGCTAGTATAGAGAAAGTATGCGAATTTTAGGAATAGATCCTGGACTTGGAAGACTAGGCTGGGGAGTTATAGATGAAGTGGGCTCAAGTATAAAATCTGTGGCGTATGACTGTATTGAGACACCTGGGAATATGGCTGAGGAGAAAAGGTTAGCAATGCTTTTTGACAAGCTGCAAGAAATAGTGAATTGTTATCAACCTGAGATCGTATCAGTTGAGGAATTATTCTTCAGCCGCAATGTTACTACAGCCTTTATGGTAGGTCAGGCAAGAGGAGTTGTCCTTCTTGTCGCAGCACAGCATAATCTTCCCGTAGTTACTCATTCTCCTTCTCAGGTTAAAGTTGCGGTAACTGGCTATGGAAAGGCAGATAAGAAGCAAATTGGCCAGATGGTGAAGATAATTCTTAAGTTAGAAAAATTGCCTCGGCTTGATGATACCACAGATGCTTTAGCCATTGCTTTGACGCAGGCATTTAGTGGCAAGTTAAGTAGTAAGTTAGGCAAGTAATATTTGATAAAGGGTGTTATAATGATCCTTGCTTTCCTCTATGATAGGCATGCTCCGTGGTACTGTTGCTCTCAAAAATGCTCCTTCACTCATCATTGATGTTTCTGGAGTTGGATATAAAGTCTTCGTTCCTAACAGTGTGCTTACTAATTCCGCATTGGGAGATGCGGTTACTGTCTATACCTATACCTATGTCCGCGATGATGCGTTGGAACTCTATGGGTTCTCATCTGGCGAAGACTTAAAACTTTTTGAAATGCTGATCAGTGTCTCAGGAGTAGGCTGTAAATCCGCCTTAGGTGTCTTCTCAGTTGGTAACCGAAGTAATATCGTTAATGCAGTTATTACAGGAGATGTCAGCTTTTTTACTGCGGTTCCACGACTGGGTAAGAAGAACGGTCAAAAGATTATCATTGAGCTTAAGAACAAGCTAGGTGGGGTTGAAGATTTGGATTTATCCCAAGGTGAGAGTAGCGAACAAAGCGACGCAATCTCTGCGCTTCAGAGCTTTGGGTTTAGTAGACAGGAAGCAGAACAGGCTACACATACTGTCTTTAAAGAAGATATGAAGACAGAAGAGTTAGTAAAACTGGCTCTCAAACAACTAGGAAGATAATGTATGGATGATACTATCGTAAGGCCACAAGCTGATGAAAAAACACCAGAAGAAGAAGTGATTTTTACTTCCCTCAGGGCTCATGACTGGCAGGAATTCCATGGTCAAGAAGGAATTAAGAAGTCTCTTAAAATTGCTATCGAAGCAGCAAAAAAGCGCAGTGATGCCTTAGAACACGTTCTCCTCTACGGCCCTCCTGGACTGGGAAAGACTACACTTTCTCATATCATCGCTAAAGAAATGGGAAGTACAATCCGCGTCACATCAGGTCCAGCTATCGAGCGGGCAGGAGACTTGGCATCTATCCTTACCAATCTTGAAAAAGGGGATATTCTCTTTATTGACGAGATCCATCGCCTAAACAAAGTTGTTGAAGAGACACTGTATCCAGCTATGGAGGATTTTGCACTCGATATTATTCTGGGTAAAGGACCATCTGCAAGAACACTTCGCCTGGACCTCCCTCAATTTACTATCGTAGGTGCGACAACAAGAGTTGGTCTTATTGCAGCACCGTTACGAGATCGTTTTGGCGTTGTGCATAGACTTAACTTTTATTCTCCAGAAGAATTAAGCGATATCATCAAAAAAGCTGCCAGTAAGCTTAAGGTTACTATCGATAAAGATAGTATTCACGAAATTGCTGTACGTGCGCGTGGAACGCCACGTATTGCCCTTAAACTCCTCAAAAGAGTACGAGACTATGCTCAGGTACATAATGATGGAAAGGTGACGCAAAATGTCACTACAGAGGCTCTAAGCCTTCTTGAAATCGACCAGTTGGGACTAGATCCACTAGATAAAAAATATATGTTGGCAATTATTGAAAAACATAGCGGCGGACCCGTTGGTGTTGAAACGATCGCATCAACTATAGCTGAGGATGTAGGCACTCTTGAGGATATGGTCGAACCATATCTTCTTCAAGTAGGATTTTTGAAGCGTTCTCCGCGTGGAAGAGTTGCTACGGCACTTGCCTATAAACACTTAGGTATAACTCTTCCTCCTTCTTCTGATCAGCAGTCTCTATTGTAAGCCGATTTCAAATAACTCTTGTGAAAGGGGAAGAAAAGTAATAACTCCTTGAATAAGTACTGTAATAAGAATAGTAATAAGGAAGAAAGGCGAAATTGTTTTCAGAGATCTTCCTCGGATAAAGACAGCTAACATAAGATGAGAAACCACAAGAGTATCAAAAATAACTGTACGCGCTATAGTAGGTGTTGTCAGGTCAAGAAGATTGACATACAGAAGAGCGAGTATAATTGCAAGTCCGACGCCTCCTCCTAAGATTTTCCACATACGTCTGCTAGTAATGATAGGCAGTTTTGTATTACGAGGGGGGTCATTCAGTACTTTATGAGAGGTTGAGTCCGTAGCAAGTGCTAGCGCAGGAAGTCCATCGGTGGCTAAGTTGATCCAAAGAATCTGAGTCGGAAGAAGAACTGCAGGTAAGTTGAGAGCTGTTGAAATGATAACAAGTGCGAGCTCGGATAAGTTGCTTGTAAGTAAATACAAGATTGACTGAAGGATGTTATGGTAAATGGTGCGACCTTCTTCAATTGCTCGCACAATTGTGTGGAAGTTATCATCCATTATGATAATATCACTTGCTTCTTTAGCGACATCTGTCCCTGATTCACCCATAGCAATCCCTACATTTGCTTTTTTGAGAACGAGAGCGTCATTAACGCCGTCTCCCGTTACTCCGACAATAAATCCCTGTTTTTCAAGAAGCGTTGCAATACGAAGTTTATCTTCAGGTTGAGATCGAGCAATAATTTGAACACGGTTTAAGTCCTGAAGAAGCCTGTCATCGGAAAAATTCTTCAGTTCTTGTCCAGTAATGACATCCTGAGAAGTTTGGAGGAGACCTATTTCTTTAGCTATAGTGAGAGCAGTTAGCTCATTATCTCCTGTGACCATGATCGTTTTGATACCTGCTTTGTGGGCTTCATGAATAGCTGAGCTCACTTCTGGTCGAGGTGGATCGTAAAGCCCAGCAAAGCCAATGAATGTTAATTCTTTTTCTTGCTCGTTCCGCGTCGTTTCTTGAGACGAGAGTCCTTTACGATAGCCAAATGCAATAACTCTGAGGCCTTCTTTAGCGAACTTTTCGTACTCTTTTTCTATAAGTTCACGTTGGTTAGGTTGGAGAAGAGATCTTTCTAGAATTGCCTCGGGTGCACCTCTTACATAAATTGCTCGATGAGCACTATTTTCCCAGACCGTAGAAATTGTTTTGGCAGTAACGTCAAAGGCAAATTCATCAATGATTTTTCCTTCTTGAAGTTCTGATTGAAATTGAGGGTGTTTTTCTTTTGCCCAAAGAAGAAGTGCTCCATCTGTTCTGTCCCCTAGAATATCAAACGTTCCATCATCTTTTTGGGCAAGAGTTGCCGTATTCCCAAGAGTTGCGGCTTGAATCATCTCCTGAGGAAGTTCTCCTGTAGGTGTCCAAATATGTTTTACCCGCATATTATTTTGGGTGAGTGTACCTGTTTTATCAACTAGGAGGATATTAATAGCACCTAATGTCTCTACAGCCTGCATTTTTCGCACAATTGCCCTTTTATGAGCTAGACGATTGGTCCCTATTGCTAGAGCAATGGTGAGAACAAGGGGCAGTCCTTCAGGAATTGCTGCTACAGCAATACTTACAGCTGTCAAAATAACAGTTGTCTGAGGGTGACCTTGCCAAAGTCCTAAGGGAATAATGAGCGCTGCTATAGCAAGGGCAAGAATTGTAAGAAATCTTCCTAGCTGCGACAACTGTTTTTCAAGGGGGGTCCTACTCATAGATATGGTAGTAAGTGTTCTAGCAATTTGTCCAAAACGAGTTTTACTGCCTGTAGCTTCGACGAGAAGAACTCCATGACCTTTAGTAATAAGAGTTCCCATCAGACATAGTGCGTCTTGTCCTTTATTAATAGAGAGTGATTCACCAGTAAATGCCGACTCATCAACTTCAAATGTTGTCGCTTTTAGCAGCTTACCATCAGCTGGTATTCGATCTCCTTCACTTATGATGACTACATCTCCAGGTACGAGCTGGCTAGCGGGAATAGACTTTTCCTGTTGGTCGCGAAGCACGCGAACTTGATTTGGAGAATAGGCGATAAGAGCTTGGAGTGATTTCTCAGCCTTATATTCTTGGATAAAACTGAAAATCCCATTAAGAAAAATAGTAATTAGAATAAATACACCGTCAATAAGATCGCTGAAGAAGAAGGAAAAAACAGCAGCGAGTAGTAACAAACCATTTATCAGTGATGGAAATTGTTCTAGAAAAAGAATTAAGGGAGACTTATCGGCATGGAGTGGAAGTGAATTCGGACCCTCTTTTATTAGCCGTTCATTTGCCTCATGTGAACTTAGTCCCGGGGCAGTCATTTCCTTATTTTAGCAAATCTAATGAGAGCATGTTGAATTAAATTCTTGTGTATAAACATAAGCTGCGGGATTATTTGTTTGAGTATATAGTGAGGCCAGAACATGAAGAGTAGGACAATCATGTGGAAGAATAAAAAGAAGCTCATGTAAGACTCTTTCTAGTTGAGATGTAGCACCAACAAGGCTATAAAAATGCGCAAGTTGTTTGAGATCGCCTGCATCTTTAGGGAGAGTCAGTGATTTCTCTGATACATTAAATCCATATTTTTGGACAAGCGTACTGTTGTTCAGAGATTTTCTGACAAGAATAAGCATGGTACTGTCGAGATAGACTGGAGTCCAGTTTGGATTAGTCGAGATATCTTTGAGAAATTGTTCACCCCACGGAGTCTGGTCTGTGTGAGAGAAAATAATGCTATTGAGGTGATATTTTTCAGTGACTTTATTAAAAAGTGTCGGGTCTTGCTGTATTTTGATGTAAGTATCTTGGATAAATGAGGCTGGATAAGCTTCAGGTCTACCATCGATAAATACTTTTTGGTTAGGATAGAGCCTATATTCAATGTAGCTTCCAATATCAAAGTTATTAAAAATCGGACCTTTAATATTATTGTCGATGACAAAATCTAAAGCTTTTTTGCCTTGCTCATCCACGTTATACCCGATTGGCGTGAGCGTTAGGCTAGTCCTTAGTTGCCAGACAAAAAATCCTATTAATAAGAAGCAAATGGTAATGAGGTAAATAGGCGGCTTATTCTTTACCCATTTTTGTATTGGTTCAGTAGCTCTGCTGAAAGCGAGGCTTCCGGGAATAAAGGTAGCAAAAACAAAAAGAGGGAAATTCCTCACTGCTGAGAGGGCAATGAGAGTAAAGACGATACTGAGTAACCAGTCAACAATAGATGCTTTTTTCCAGGAGAGAAAGAGTGAAGTAAAAAGAAGAATAATTGATATTTCCAAATAGAGAAAGGTGGGTTTAGAGTATCCTAGGCTTTGGAGAAAAAAAGGTGTCTGGTTTTCTTCAATAGTGTAGCCATAGTTTTGAAAAACCTTTAACGGATATAGTGCTCCTTCTAAAAAATGGGGATTCAGAAGCGTTACTCCACCCATGGCTATAAAAACGAAGAGAAGGGTTTTGGTGTGACTAGTTAAAAGTTTTTTTCGATTGGTTATGACTTCATCTATGACAAAAAGTAGCGTGACAAGAATACCTATGGGAAAGTAAATGTGCAGATTTGTCCAAAGCAGCTGAAGCGGGATCAAAAGAAAAATAACCCTAGTAAAATTCTGGCGAAATGTATAAAGGATGGTGATCATGAGGGATAAGATAAGAAAGCTAAATAATTCAGGCCGAAGGTCGGTACGTTCAAAAAGAATACGGAGATAAAGGAGAGCAAGAAAGACTAAGGGAAGTATTGTTGTCCTTTTTGCACAATACAAGAAAATTACCGTACAAGCAGTACCTATTACCAGAAGTGATAAGGTAAAGAGCCCGAGATCACCACTTAGGATCTTAGTGAGGTAAAAAATAATTTCAGAACCCCAATGATGGTTGATAAATGGAAAGTTGGGGTAAGTATACGAAAAAAGATTCGTAGTTGGGACAGAAAAAGTTTTAAGGATAAGTTGTCCTGTGATAAGGTGTCTGCCTAAGTCCTGATTATAAGCAGTAATAGGATGGAAGTATCCGATAAAAAGTAAGCTCAGAGGTAGCAAGAAGAACAGACGAAGTAAGCGCATGCTAGTCCTAGTATGAATCAAAAACAGTTTTTGCGATACTCCCGATTGTTTGTTTGACAGCCTTCTCATCAGAGCCAATATCTGATGTTAGGACCCCTAAGAAAAAGACATGATTATTTTTAGTGATTATGCCTACATCATGGAGAAAACCTACTCCATCTCCTGTCTTATGCTCAACCACAGCAGAGGAAGGAAGTTGGGAGGGTAGTCTATCTTCGATATCAGTATGTGTCATAAAACTTAACATTTCTTTTGTCTTGCCTGGTGTAGTTATTTCATTGTTGTAGATTTTTTTAAAAAGAATAGCCATATCTGAGCTTGATGTCTGGTTGTTGCCCATATCAGTTTGGGTCATTCCCCAGGAAGTAACTAATTTCTGAATTGTATCCATACCAACCTTGTCAGCTAAGATGTGGGCAGCTGTATTATCCGATTGTTGGAGTGTCAATTTAATAAGCGTCTTAATACTATACGTTGTTCCAGGCTCTTGATAACGGAGGCTGCCGGTTCCATAATCTTGGATGTCGCCTTCTTGAAGCGTAATTTGATCATTAAAATTAACTTTGCCCTGATTCTCTAAATTATATATGGTAGCCACAATTGGAACTTTATTAACGGATGCGGCTGTCATCATCATGGTATCGTTAATGCCAAATGTTTTGCCTGTAGTGAGATCCAGATACGTTATTCCATAATTACCTTTTTTACCAGCAATAACTTTTTCGACTTTTTGCCTAACATTAGTGGCATCTGGTATATGTTCTTCCGAGAAATTGGGAAGGAAAGAAAGGTTACGGCCTGCCAGAAGAAGGATAAAACTATAAATAATAACTGTTGTGAGCTTACGCATAAAGGATAGGAAATTCTATACTAAGCAATTCTCAAGGAGACTGTCAAATCCTTTAATGACTTCAGGGAGACTAGATATTATCTCTCATTTCTATAGCTATAGCACCCAGCCTGACGGTAGTACTTGAGCAACCTTAGCCACTATAAATCTGCCATAAAACTGCTGAGCTTATGTAAAGTGAAAATTATATGAAGGCTAAATCGTTTTTGCTACAATACAGGGATGAAATACACAGATGAACAGTTAAAGATTTTTCAACACAAGAAAATTGCAATTCTTGGATTGGGGATTGAAGGGATGTCGAGTGCTGAATTCCTTAAAAAATTTGAGGCTGATTTGACATTCTTTGATCAAAAAGAAGAGCCCGATATTGACGTTAAAGTCCTAAAAAGGTCTCGTGAACTGGGGAAAGTAGAGTTAGGGAAGAATACATTTGAAAAGTTGATAGGTTTTGACCTTATAGTGAGAAGTCCTGGAATTAATAAAAATGAACAATTTCTAGAGAAAGCTCAGCAATTAGGAGCAATTCTTACTTCCCAGACAAAACTATTTTTTGATTTATGTCCTTCTCAAATTATTGGTGTAACTGGAACGAAGGGCAAGGGAACAACCTCAACGCTTATCTACGAAATGCTCAAAAGATCCGGACGAGATGTCTATTTAGGGGGAAATATCGGAGTTCCGCCGCTTGTCTTTCTGGAACAGCTTACTGAGAGCTCTGTTGTTGTTCTTGAGTTATCATCGTTTCAGCTTCATGATCTGACGAAAAGTCCTCACATAGGAGTAATGCTTATGGTGGTTCCCGAGCATCAGGATTACCATAAAAGTCCTGGGGAGTACATTGATGCAAAGAGAAACCTTCTCCGCTTCCAGACAGCCGAGGATTTTGCGGTTATTAATAGAGACTATATAGCCAGTAATGAATCTGATATCTATACTGACGGGAAGATTTTTTGGGTAAGTCGGGAGAGGCCGTCTACCGAACAAGGCTGCTTTATAAAAGACGACGCTATCTGGATCAGGATGCAGGGGACAGAATGGAAGATAATTGACGTTGAAAGAATAGCACTTCCTGGAAAGCATAACTTGGAAAATGTCTGTGCAGCTTCTATGGCGGCAACACTTGCTGGTGCCTCTAAGTCAGACATTGGAGATGTCCTTAGTTCTTTTGCAGGACTTGAGCATAGGTTGGAGTTAGTAAAAGAAGTAGATGGCGTTCGTTACTATGATGATTCATTTTCCACAACTCCTGAAACTGCTATTGCTGCGATAGACTCTTTTACCCAGCCTGAGATACTCATTTTAGGCGGCTCGAGTAAAGAGTCAGATTTTACAGAGCTCGGAAAAACCATTGTTGAGGCACCTAATATAAAGGCCATTATTGGAATAGGTGAGGAATGGGGAAAGATTAAAGAAAGCATCCATGGGTTACCTTCGCATGTGCTTCTTCTTGAAGGAGCAAAGGATATGCACGCTGTGGTTCAGGCAGCATCTAAGTTGGCAACTTCAGGGGATATTGTTCTATTATCTCCAGCGTGTGCAAGCTTTGGAATGTTTAAGAACTATAAAGAGAGGGGCAATTTATTTAAGGAAGAGGTTTTGGCTCTTGAGAGTTAATAACATGGGTCGTATGCTTTGTTTCACCAACCTTTGACATATCTACTAAAATTACTTCAATAGGTTCTATTATAGGTGCGATTGGAGAAGGTTC
>JBDHUU010000004.1:0-21789 GCA_039809285.1 Candidatus Levyibacteriota bacterium | reverse complement strand
TCAAAGTAATCCGGGAGGATTAAATGCAGATGTTCTTTTTTCAATGGTGAATTCCTATAGAGCTTCAAAAGGTTTACCTGCTTTTCAGAAAGACGAAAAGTCATGTTCGCTGGCAGCCAGTCGCGCTCCTGAGGTAGAAAATGAGATAGCGAGTGGAACTATGCATAATGGGCTCCGCAACAGAAATCTCAACTACTGGAATACAGAGAATATTATATCTATGAGGAATGAAACTGAAGCTTTTAATTGGTGGATTAATGATCAGATCCACAAAGATGCAATTGAGAGTAATAATACCTACAGTTGTGTCGCCTGTTCTGGCAATAGCTGCGCTGAAGAATTTACTAGTTACCAACCTAAGTAGAGGTCAAATTATCTTTTCTTTATAAGGTAGAGGCTCGTAATTATAAAGGGAAGACCTAGGAGAAGCGTAATAAGAGCATCTCTACTCGCAAAAATTGACACTATCTTTGATTTCAAAAATGCTACAAACTCCTGAGGGTGAGTAAGTACACTTTTTTTATCTGCCGGGTAGACTGCTTGGAAGGTTGTTGTATCAATTGTCACATAACTAGACGATGCTTTATTGGAAAGAGCAAATGTTGCGATATACTTTTTTTTTGCTGAGTCATGAATTCTGGGAAAACCGAAAGGGAAAATGGAGTTACTATTAAAGTAATCAAGAGTGTATGTTGTAACTGCTAGAGGCTGCTCACGGCCTACTTCTTTAAGAGAGAAAACAAGTGACTGGTAGGAAAGCTGTGGCTTTTGCTTAGGATGATTAACTCTCACTGCAATTAGTCCCAAATCGCTGGCTTGGCCATCAAACCTTATTTGGAGTATAGGATAATCATAAAGTGAGGTCACGGCCTCCTTGGGGGTAGGAGTAATATTCTCACTCTTTAATGGATACGTTGACGAGAAAAAATTAAATTGAGACGAATAAGTAAGAAGTAATACAATAAGATAACTTACCATTGTTATACTCAGAATTCTTAGCGGATGATACTTCATATATCGTTCCTTATTGTGACTTTTAGCCGCTTTTGAAAAATACGGTTTTTCCAGCATCCTAAATAAAAAGCTCGCAATAAGTACCGTTGCAATGAAAGTAGCAGCTACATATAACAAGTTAGTCAGAAAATTAGTTGGTACAAAAATTCGTTCTGCCATATGAATAATAATGGCATGACATAGATAAAGAGAGTAGCTGATAGTTCCTAAATATACCCAGATTCTATTACTAAAGAACTTACTTAAACTTGTCTTTTGATTAAGGAGGATACCTACCAGGAAAGTCAAAGGGATAGCATAACTCATCCTAATCCAAGGACCAACTGAACTAGGAAGATAAATTTCTGCCAAATGTTCTGAACAAAGCACTGCTACAAAAATAAGTACTCCTAGAACCACTGGAATATGGGTAAAGATACTGGTAAAGCGGCTAAGCGCTATTTCTTTATACTTGAAAATATTTGCCAAGATAATTCCAGTAACAAAGTACAGCCATAAAGCAGGCTGGATCATACTCATTACAAGTATTCTTCGTGAAAGAAGCGTTACTCCTGCAATAAGGAGAATAATTGTTATAAAAAATAACCCCTTAATTCTTTTCGATTGTGGCCTAATAAACTCAATGATCGGTACAACTAGAACTGGATAAAGAATATAGAAAAGAACTTCAGCAACAAGCGTCCAGTAAACACCATCAAGCATTGGAATATAATCACCAAAGGGAAGGGTTAATGTAGCGTTTACAAGATAAATAGTCCCTTCGCGAATAGACGCTGGCATTAATTGATTAAAGACTATTGGTGGATGCCGCATTACCCACAGAAGATAAAAAAGGCCAATAATACCTTGCAGGATAAGGAAAGAAATAAAAAGAAAACGTTTTACAGTAGTGTTTCTTGGCTTTACAAGATAAACCCAAATAAGATGCGTTAAAAAAGGAATTAAAAAAATACTTCCTAATAAAAATACTGTCTGTACTTTTGGAAAAAGGTGATAAAAAAACATCACCATACTCATACTTAGAAATAGCGGAAATATTCTAGTGTATCTTTTCTGTAAAAATCTGAGGCTGCTTGATGGAGTTGGATAGATTGATGCCATAAGAAATCCTGACAAAATAAAAAGAAAGGTAACACCCGTTACTCCATCTCCCAATAACCAACCGAGCATATCAAAAGGAAAAATGTGGCTTAAATACGAGGTTGTTATATGATTGAAGAAAACGAGTAGAATTGCAAAGCCTCTTAACCCATCTAAGGCTAACAGGCGAGAACTAGATGCATCTTTTTCCATACAAGAATCTCACTCATGGTAGCATGGATAGAACATATTGTTAAGAAGAGTATTTATTTTTTAAAAAGTGGGAGGGTAAAATAAAAGGTTGATCCTTTTCCTTTTTCACTTTCTACCCAAATAGTGCCTTTGTGCTTTCTAATAATCTCCCGCGAAATATAAAGACCCATGCCAAGACCAGATGCTTGCTGTGATGAATCTGACGTAATCTGATATAACCTCTCAAAAATCTTTTTCTGCTGATCTTTAGCAATACCCCTACCTTCATCTTTAACACTGACAAGAGCACTATCTTTCTGCTTTTCAACTGACACTATGATGATTGTCCCTTCTGGAGAATATTTGACGGCATTGGTAATAAGGTTAGTAATAACCTGATAAATTCGGAATCTATCTGCACTTACCTTTGTAGCTCCTTTTATATTGATAACAATTTTTTGATCCTTAGTAATTCCTTGTAACTCTCCTACTGTTTGCTCAACAAGTTGATCTAATCTAAATTCTTCTTTTGCAAAAGATAATTTGCCTGTCTGGAGTCTTGAAACATCCAAAAGGTCTGAGACTAATTCCTGAATACGATCTGCCTGATAGGCAATACTTTTACCAATTTTATACGTTTTCTCATCCTTTTTATTCATTTGTTTAAGAAGAATATCTATATAAAGACGAAGACTAGTTATTGGAGTCTTAAGTTCGTGAGATGCCATATTAATAAAATCATCTTTTCTTTTTTCTCCTTCTTTACTTTCTGTAATATCTGAGATGATTGAGGCCGCCGCAATTATCTGTCCTTTTCGATTGTGAATTGGAGCAGAATTTACTCGCAGAAAAACTTCTTTTCCCTCTGGACGTTTATATAACATATCCTTAGCAATGACAGCCTTTCCCTTCAAAAGCGCTGTAGCAAGAGGGGATCGTGATGGAGCAATTTCTTTACCATCAATCAAGACACCTGGTAAAGTATCTCGACCCATAACAAATCCTACTGGCATTTTAGTACCTAGGATCTTCTCTAGCTGTCTATTACTCTCAACAAGCGCGCCTTTACTATCAGTAATGAGAACTCCTACCGGAAGCTGTTCGATAATTGTCAGTAAACGTTTTTTCTCATCAGTTTCTCGATCAATAAGAACATCTATTGTCTGTTTGAGCCAGCCTATGATTCCTGCTATTGATAAGTAAAGAACACCTAATATTACAGTAGTCTCAATACCAGAAGTCTTTTGGTGATCAGTATAATTTCTCGCAAAGATAAAGTAGATGTAGTAAAGAACTGTAATGAGACTTGCTATAATCCCTCCTTTAATTCCGTCTCTAAATGAAAGATAGAGAATTAAAGCCAATGAGACAAAGATGAGAAAGATCCCCATTGCTTGAGTATCATGAGTAATTGCAAATACAACTTCAAAAATAATACACATAGTTGCCATGACGAGAAAGGGGAAAATAAAGGAGTAATGCCTCTTACCAAGTTGTGCGATTGGGTTAAGATAATTTAACGCTCGTTTCATACAAAATAGTAGCATCATATTCTATCATGAATTAAAAATTACAGTTATGCTAATATATAAGTATGTTCGGCAATTTTGCAACAGCCGCAATTGTTTCGTTGCTAACAATCGGCAATTTTGCAACAGCTATAGTCGTACCCAAAGTAGAAGGACACTTAATAAGTCCTCTTCCAAGCGTAACCCCGAGCCCGACTCCCATCCCGACTGCCACACCTACTCCTCTACCAACAGCTACACCTACCCCCATCCCGACAGCAACTCCCACTCCGACACCAACACCAATCATCACTTCATCTGATCTTGAACAATTATTTCAGAAGTATTCTGATTCCTATCATGTAGATCGTGAACTTCTCAAAAGGATAGCTGCATGTGAATCGGGATTTAATAGTAATGCGAGCTTTCTTGATTACACTGGGATGTTCCAATTCTCAACTGAATCCTGGACTCTGACACGACAAAGTATGAATGAGGATAGTAACCCTGATTTACGAAGGAATGCTGAAGAGGCTATCAAAACTGCTGCATTTAAAATCGCTAATGGAGGTCAGAATGCCTGGCCCAACTGCCACTAAGAATATCTAGAAGGAATTTCTAGTTATCATTTTCCCATGGGGTCATCAGTTGGAAGTAATTTCCATAGGGGTCTGCCAATGTTGCGATCCATCCATCCCAACCATCCATTTGATAAGGCTCTTTAATTACTTCTATTCCTTCTATCTTTTTAATTCTCTCAAACTCTTCTTTTACTTCTTTAGTTGAAAAGTTAAAGAGAACTCTATCTGGATTGGTATTTTTATCATGAACCTTATCGTGCTGACCAATATTAAAAAAACATGAACCAACCATGAAACCTGCATATGTCTCATCTTCCATCTCTGGTTTTTTATCAAAAACTTTTTTGTAGAATTCAATAAGCCGCTTGTGGTCGTCTGTAGAGAGGAGAATATTATCAAAATTCAGCATAGTTCCGCTAAATAATATACCAAGATCTTCTAGTTGTAAATATCACTTTTATAATTGGCCTTTACTTCTTGATGTTTACCATCTACGCAGTCACATTTAATAAGAGGTTGATTATGAAGTGAACATTCCTGTGCCTGGCATGTTCCTGGATGGCTAGACACCCCTTGGCATTCACCTACGCAAATAAAGTGCTTAGAACTGTCCATAGAGTTATAGGAAGTATAGCAATTTGGAGATGCTTTTCAAGTACCTGTATGTCTTACAAGATTCATATTGACACACCTTATTTTATCCTTTAGAATTTTTTCAACTCTATGAACATTCAAAAAATTACTCCCTTTTTGTGGTTTGATAAAAACGCTGAGGAGGCAATGAATTTCTACATCGATACATTCAATAACGCTCCTCACAGCAAAAAAGATGCAAAGATCAACTTTATTCAGCGCTATGAAAAAGGAATGAACACACCTGGCGCTGAAGAGATGAAAGGAAAAGTTATAACAGGAGAGTTTGAGATTGCTGGTCAAAAATTCCAGTGTCTTGATGGTGGTCCGATCTTCAAATTTAATGAGAGTGTTTCATTGTTAGTCGATTGTGAGGATCAAGAGGAAGTAGATTACTTCTGGAATACATTTACCAAAGATGACGGAGAGGAGAGTCAGTGCGGATGGTTAAAGGACAAATTCGGCTTATCATGGCAAATTGTTCCAAGAAGATTAACTGAGCTAGCAGGTGATCCAGATCCAGAAAAAGCTCATCGAGTAGTAAATGAAATGCTAAAGATGAAGAAAATTATCGTCTCGGATATTGAAAAAGCCTACAACGCCTCCTAACATTCCTTCTCTTTTATCAATTTTTGTAAGGATTATTAGAAAACGTGAGAAATGATATAGATAATAACAAGGATACCAACAGGTACTCCGAGTATCCATGCCAATAGGTACTTCATATTCTCCTTTCACTATTGAGTGTAAGCCTCAACAATTAAAAATAATATATAGAAGAGGAAGAGGGAGGTAAAGTTATTTTCTTTTGGATGCTTTTTGCTCAAGCATGACTCGCTTAGCCTCTAAGCGCTTTTTTGTTTTGTGTGAGGAAGATTTCTTTTGATTTTTTCTTCCAAGTCCTGTAGCTCTTTTTGCCATAACGGTATTATACTCTATTTAGATTCATCTCACTAGAGACAAATTTATTTCTTCTTTTTCGCTTCCGACTCATCATTCCATATAACTCTTGCTCTGACGAGTTTTTTAATTAGGTCAATTGGTAAGTCTTGATCTAAGGGGAATTGAACAGCAGACACAGATGTCACGTAGCCTTTCATCTCTTCTGCATGATTGTTAATTATCGGTGGCGGAATATAGAGGCCGATATGCTTTTTGGCATGAGCAAAGTACGCGAGTCGTCCTTTGTAGTCGTAATATGGCATGCCATAACTCAACTTTTCTTCAGCAGTAGGAACGACTTCGCGAATTGCTTTACGGATCTCTCGCAGCTTTCCCTGCACTTCCTTTGGAGCCAAGGAAATATATTCATCAACACTTGGTGCTTTTTGCATTAGACAAAGTATAGCAAATAGGAGAAATCAATGTATTACTTTCTGGGATATTTTTTATCAAGGCGTGCAATAATTTTATCTCCCTCTTTCCCACCTATTCTTTTCAGAATCTCGTCTAATTTTTCTTCTTTTCTATCGTCTCCTTCTTTGGACTGAGGTGAACCTACATATAAAAGGAAGACTGTCATAAAAGGATAGTATGTTCAGCAGGTAAGAGATGAGAAAAGGAAGTGTATTGCTATTATAGTTTTCCAAAACCAAGGGTTTGCTGAGGATGGGCTTTGCATAAACCTTGAATCTTGTCTCTTAAATCTAAACTATCTACTGTAATGTCTTTCCCTAGATATCCTCTATTTCTCTTTAGTAATTCCTGAGAGAAGTTAGCATCCATAAGACTACCTTTATAGTGAGACATTTTCATAAACTCGGCAACATCTTCATCATTTACTCTAGAAAACCCATACATAAATTGAGGCGAGGATGATACGTTAAGACCTTGCGGATAACCGGTGACATCTTTAGGAATATAGTAAAGAAGTGAGAGAGGTTGCTGCTTGAAAGCATTTTCATAACTTCTCCCTTCCCAATAGTTTGCCAGATCAAATTCCTTTTCGTCTGATCTAAATCTCATTTGTACTCGAGGTATCAAGTGTCTACCCAAATAAGCGGCATCAAGAATTCCTGTTATTGCCGTATGCATTTCATCTGGTTCGAAAGTGTTAACTTTTGATGGAAACCACATAACAACAGAACCCTCCAGCAAATCAGTATCAATTTGTGTCCTGAAATGAGCCAAACCAACTTCAAGATCGTAAATAAATTCGGTATCATTTTTAACTTCAATTGCTTTGACACGCTCCTCATTATCAATAGGTATGTCGGTATTATTTAGAACCTGATCTGACATATTTGAAAAAGCTCTATCATCAAGACTATTAATAAAATCTGCAAAGTGATTATTCTCTGGACTTGGCATAGTGGCTGAGATTATAACCTTACTGCATAAAGAATTCAAATTGATATAGAATCGACTTGACTATCATATACATATATGTGCAATATACGTATATGCCAAATAAAACTATTTATGTAAGTGATGACGATCTTACTCTCTTTGAAGAAGCAAAAAATCTGGCAGGGGAGGCTCTCTCTTCTGTAATTTCTCGTTCTCTTAAAGAGTATGTTGCGAGGAATCGGAAACATACAAAGGGAATGAAAGAAATATCAGTTGAGGTAGGCACTCATCGTGCTGAGCGTGAACAGCACTTTGTAGGTCAAGAAATCACAACGTGGCAGGGCTTTAGTAATGATAAAGAATGGTACATGAAGGCAACTATTTACAAGACCCAAAAAAATAATTGGGCAGTTTATCTAACTCATGTCTGTAAAGCAAGTCTTCTTCTCGATAAGAGAAAATGGAAAGAAAGTGGAGATTATCTTATTAATCCTAAGCACGCCGAACTAATTGTCGGAATTAAAGTTACTGATTTTACTGAAAAAATACCTTCTGATCTTTATGACCTTCTCAAGGATCTCACTGAACAGACAGAAAAACCAATTGAATATTTGGATATCTAAGGAGGTGATTTATATGGATAGAAAACAACTAAATGAATTACACGAACTTCATTCTGCTAGATATGCTATGGAATGGTACGGATGGGGATCACCTATTGGTCTTAGTATCTTTTTCTTAACACTTGTTGTTATTGCAGCAATTATTAAAATAGTCTTCTTTGCGTAAAGAAAGTACATCTTGCCAAGAGATCTTCTGCTAAAGTTAAAGCATGAATCTTAAAAATGACAGCTACGTCATTTATATTGGTACGAAGAATTTTACTGAGAAGTATTACAAAGATAATAAAGGATGGGTTAAAGTATCATCAAAGGGTAATACCTTTAGAATGACTGCCGAACAAGTCCTCAATCATTTACTGCCGGCAGTTGCGGGAGTTAAACCAAATATAATTCTTAAGGTAAAGCACCATGATTCTAAAGAGTAAATACCAATCATAATACAGAAGTGATTTATTTCAATGCAGTATATTTGTATTTGCTTATAATGAATAAGAGTGATTATAATTAATCCAAATTAGACTTTCTCAAAAGTATGCCAATTAACGGACAGAAATCAAAAGAAGAGATATATACTTATTTGCAGTCTCTCTACATTGCAGTTTTAGCTACTGCTACCCACTCGGGAGTGCCTTATGCTGCGACTATTTATTTTATTACTGATCAGGAACTAAACTTTTATTTCCTAACAAAATCCGATACAAAAAAATCTCGCAATCTTGAAAAAAATAATCACGCAGCATTAACTGTTATTGACGCATCCTCCCCACGAACAATTCAAGCAACAGGAAAGGTAACTGAGGTAGAGGATCCGACTCAATACAGACAAATGCTGATAAGAATTTCTGAGGCTAATGCTAAAAAAGGAGGATTCTATTGGCCTCCACCATTAAGTAAAATTAATAGTGAGGGAGATCTTGTACTCTATAAATTTACTCCTGAATGGCTTCGCTTTGCCGACTTTTCTGAAGAAACATCTGACTATATCTATTACGATGTAATAGAAAAAAAATAATTTAAAAAAATGTTCTTATCGATTTTGTATTCTTCGATACTAATATCAAAAAATAACTTCCTTATTATTTCTAATAAATTTTTTCCATCCAACAAAAACTGGAAGAAAAAATGTAACGAGGTAATATAGATAAACATCTAACTTGTAATACCCGTCAGTTGGATTAAAGATCCTAACGAGTAAAAAATACTCACATGTAATTGCAATGAATGTCCAGATAATACTTAGCCAGATAAAATGACTAAAAGAACCTGCTTTTATCCTTTTAACTAATACCCATTTCACGCATAACATTAGGATAACGAAGAAAACCCATCTTATCGATATATCCATTACCATGTTCACCAGTACGAAAAGAAAAATGTCCTTCTTTCCACCCTCCCACACTTCGAATAATATCTTCTGAGGAAAGTTCAGCCAACTTTAGCTCATAAGGACTAATTTCAGAAGGAGGTACGAAAATTCCCTGTTCATATCTCATAGTTCTGAATTGTAGCAAATATTGTGTCCGTTCTCAACGATTATAGGATATAGTGAGAGGTATTATTAATTGAGTTGATTCTCCACTTATTATCATCCATTGAAAATTCGCAAAACGTTAAACCTGTATTGGAGAGTGAAATGTGATTATAGAATTTTAAGAATTCTTCCGGGGTGAGTGTGTCATCGAATATCATTTTTGCCAAAATTAACTTAATTATCATCCCATGAGAAACTACTGCGATATTTTTTTTATTTATCCTTTTTAAAAAGGAGATAAAGTTAATTGCTCGTATTTCAAGATCTCGAAAATTCTCCTCATCGGAATGGTGCCAATCTGAAAGATGATAATTTAGTCTAATCTGCTCTTTAACTGTGAGTACTTGTGAATCATTGTGAGATTTACCTACAATTTCGCTTGGACGCTTCACTTCTTTTAGATCTCCATTTAACTCTATCTCTACACCCAATTTATTGCTGATAATTTGAGCACTCTGCAAGGCTCTAGTTATGGGGCTAGAGTAAATAACCTCAATATTTTTATCCTTTAATAAAGCACCTAAATTTTGTGATTGTTCTCTACCTACGTCAGATAACTGAGTATCATTAGGTTGATGAATATTATTTCTATTTAATTTAGTTTCACCATGGCGAATAAAATAGACATTCATATCGCGTATTATAACATGCGAGAATTAATTCATTGATATTACATCATAAACCGTTTATCACTTACAGTAGACCTCAATGAAATGATAACAGTTCTTTGAATACTGCTCTGCCCCGAGAATAGGCTTGGTTCGACAGGCTCACCATCAACTTCTCATCCTAGTCAAACAAAATCACGAAAAAAGCCGGGGTTGTACCCGACTTTATTCGTGAGCTCCGTGACTAGGATTCGAACCTAGAACCTTGAAGTTAACAGCTTCCTGCTCTACCGTTGAGCTATCACGGAATGTCTGCCTATTTTAGCATCACAGCCACAAGAAATCAAAGCTTAATATTTCTCATCAATTGACATTTCTTCTTAGTTCTTTTAAGCTTAATTTATGGCTATTCTTCTCAATCTTGTTGTCAGTACCATCGCAGTGCTTATCACTGCTTATATCATCCCTGGAGTTCATCTTGATAATTTCTTTGTCGCAGTTGTCGTAGCTGTGGTCCTTGCAATAATTAATACAGTTGTCAAACCAGTCGTGTCACTCTTAACTCTTCCAATCAATCTTATGACTCTCGGTCTTTTCAGTTTTGTCATAACAGCACTCATGGTACTTCTTACTGCTATGATAGTTCCCGGATTTGAAATTAGCGGATTTATCTCAGCTCTTCTTTTCGGAGTTGTCCTGTCTCTTGTGAATTGGGTGCTCTTCTCCATGTCTCCAGTTAAAAAATAGTTTTCCCTCATGAGTATCTGTGATGTGACTGCCGCCTCCCTTAAATCAAACTCTACAATAACATAAGGATTTATGCTATAACTAATAGGAAAGAATTTATGGCTCCTCAACCAGCTCAAAAAAATACAGTCCTTTTAATAGCAATAGGCATCCTCGCACTTGTTGTTGTTGCCTTAATCTTCCTCGTAATCCGTAGACCCAACCTTTCTGCTTTCGATCAATCAATCAACTCTCAAATAAGTGGCGTACTCGATATCAATGGAGGTGTTCCAACTGGTGCGACTGTATCGCTTATCGCTCAGGATCTGAAGGGCGGAAATCCGGTAACTTTTACATCTGGCCTTACACCTCTTGATAATGATTCATGGAGTTATACCCATGCTACTCCTTCTAACTCATACTCTATAAAGGCGCAGCTTATCCAAAATGGAAAAGTTATTTCAGAGTCAAGCCCTATTACTGTTACTGCTCCAGCAGACGATGAGACACTTACTCTGAATATTACCTCTGACCAATCAAATGACGAAACTGCTGTAATTTCAGGGAATATTATTGTTAATGGCTATATTCCTCCTAATTCAACAATCACTATCAATGGACGAGTATTAGGAGATCAGAACTTCACTCAAGTCGCTACTAACTTACCCGGTCGGGCAAGACAATTTATGAGTTACACGTCAGCTATTGCTGGAAAAGAGTACGAAGTAACTGGAACACTTATTGGATCCGATGGTAGTGTCTTGGGGACTTCAGCAGTACTTGCTGTTGCTGCTCCGGCACTTAATGAAAAGCTCACAATCAACTCTTCTGCGCAGGCACCTGTAACTCCGACTCCTCCTACATCTCAACCTTCTTCAACAGCTACACCAGCTCCTACGCCTAATCCTAATTCAGCTATTTCAGGCAGTATTAACTTTAACGGACTAGCTCCAGCCAACTCACGAATTGTAATCCTTCAAAAAGCTTACAATACCTCCAACTATCAGGTAGCTGTCGATAATATTACCCCTATTGATAATATGACGTGGACATGGACAAATTCACAGGCTTCTACATGGTACGACCTCGTTGCTGTCTTGAAACAAAAACAAAGTAATGGGACGGATAAAGATTTAGCTACCTCAAGTATGACATCTGTTGCTGCTCCGGCTAGTAATGTTATCTTCACGATTAATTCTGGCATTACTCTCGGCCCGCCACCAGGACCGATTAACATCTCGTGTGGCAACCTTTCCGGTTCCAACTGGTTTGCAACAGTAACATTTGGTGGAGTAAATGGAGCGGGGACATATTGGTACCAGATTGGGACAACCAACGGAGGATCTCAGACGCTTAATTCAACCCAAAACGCGAGTGGCAACTCTCCAACAACAGTGCAGATTCAATTAAATAACGGAACTCAATATTATGCTAGATACGCTTATTCAAACCTACCTAATCAAGGGACAGGAGGCTCTCAGTTCTCTCCATTCACCGCTACAACTCCGCTTCAATGTAACAATTAATAGCCTCTCTCAAAAGATATTTTAGTTGGTATTTGAGATGAGTTGATTGATTTTTACTGCCATAATAAAGTCATTTTCTGAAAGGCCTTGAATCGCATGGGTGGAGAGGGTAATTGTCACTTTATTCCAATTATGAAGATTGATATCTGGATGATGTCCCTCAGTCTCTGCCAGCTCTCCGACTTTATCAACAAATGCGAACGCTTCTTTGAAGTTCTTAAACTTAAACTCTTTTTGAATTTCTACTCCATCAATGACATTCCAATCAGGGACAACGGGAGTGTAAAATGATAATTTTTCTCCAATGAGTGGCTCTGTTCCGCCTTCACATGGAACACATTTTTTATTAAGCAGACTAGAAGTATTTATCATATACTAACCGAGGTAGTCTTTCAGTTTGTTTCCACGACTTGGATGGCGAAGCTTACGAAGAGCTTTTGCTTCAATTTGACGAATACGTTCCCTTGTAACAGCAAACATTCTTCCAACTTCTTCTAATGTTTTTGGACGTCCATCTTTAAGACCGAACCTTTCTTCTAGTACTCGTCTTTCACGATCAGAAAGCGTTGATAGAACTTGATCTACCTGCTCTTTAAGAAGTTCTCGAGACGCAGAATCAAAAAGCGTTGGGGCACTTGAGTCATGAATGAAATCCCCTAGACGTGAATCTTCTTCATCTCCAACTGGTGCTTCCAGAGAAGCTGGATTTTGTGAGATCTTAATAATTTCCAGTGCCTTCTCCGGTTCAATTCCGAGTACTGCTGCAACCTCCTCAGGTGTTGGCTCGCGACCTAATTCCTGCATGAGTTTACGTGATGCACGTAAAAAACGATTAATATTCTCTACCATATGAACAGGAATACGAATAGTACGCGCTTGATCGGCAATTGCACGAGTTACAGACTGACGAATCCACCAGGTAGCATAGGTTGAAAACTTATATCCTCTTCTCCAGTCATATTTTTCAACTGCGCGGATAAGTCCTTGATTGCCCTCCTGAATAAGATCCAAAAGAGAGAGTCCACGGCCAATGTACTTTTTCGCAATTGAAACTACTAAACGAAGATTAGAGTTAATAAGCATTTGCTTTGCAGCCTCATCGCCTTCCTCAACTTTTTTAGCGAGTTCAATTTCCTGATTGAAGTTAAGAAGCGGGATTCGACCAATTTCTTTCAAGTACATTCTGACAGGATCTGAGACAGTTCCTTCAGTCATGATAGTGAGTGCTTCGAGTTCTTTTTCTAAATCCTCAATCGGCTTACTTGCATCCTGTTCCTGAGATACACTCTCAAAAACATCGATATCTAGCTTCATGAGTCGATCATAAAGGGAATCAAGATCTAAAATATGATCTTCAGGCTTTGCATAAATACCTAAGATTTCTTCTTGAGTGATATAGCCACGTTTTTTGGCTGAGGCGACGACATCGTCTAAAATACCTGTAGATTTGGTTTTGTTCATAACTACTCCAACGAAGAAAAGCCCACGGTCCTCCGGGCTTTCAGATAGAGTTATAGTAGCATAAAAAGGCAAAAATTACTAGCCTCGCTAGTTGACCCTCTTAAGAAGACTTAGAAGAGTTGAATATTCTTCCTTTAAACCTTGCAGATCTTCATCTGTACTGCCGTTTTTTTCCTTTGCAACTAACTCTTCACTAATAACCTTTAATCGTGTACGGAGATAAAGATCGCGAAGCTGCTTGGATACTTTCTCAACTTCGTGAAGATACTGCTCTTTTTCTTTAAATGGAGGAAGCGGGAAAAGCATACTCTTATTATACGAGTGCAGTAATTCCTCAGGCAGTACCTGACTAAACCTTTCATGGCTAAATTCCTGCGTTGTTTTAAAGTATTCAAGAAGTAAGCTGAGGATTTTTTGATATGCCTTTTCTTTGGACAGGGAAGGGGATAAGAGAGAAATTGCTTTGTCTAATGCAAGCTTTGGGTCCTCAGATTGAATAATAAGTGAGATAAGATATTCCTCAAGCATCTCCTCACGAGACTGTTTTTGTGTCTTAAGAGGCGGAACCTGCACATGCATGCTTTTATCAAGCTGTTTTTTTCTCTCTAATTCTTTTGAAATACTTTCATACGTCGTATCGAGTACGGTGCTTAATTTTCGGAGGTAATGTTCTTTGATAATCTCATTAGTCATAAGAGCAATAACTGGGAGAACTGTGTCAGCGATTGCCTTTTTCCCTTCAGCTGTCTCTTTATCTCCTGACTCAAGAGCTGAATCAAATAGATAGTCATAGACTGAAACATCTTTCTTAATCGACTGCTTATAGAGGATTGAGTCAGTTTTGATTGACTCATCAGGATCTTTCCCGTTGGGAAGAAGAATAATACTTGCTTGTAATCCTTTTTTTTCAATGAGAGGAAGACTTCGTTTTATGGCTTCTTGCCCTGCTTTATCACCGTCAAAACAAATACTAATTTTCCCTGCATAACGCGCAATAAGGTTAATTTGCATTTCAGTTAGTGCAGTTCCTTTGACTGCAACGACATTACTTACGCCTTCTTTAAATGATGAGATAACATCAAACTCTCCTTCCATGAGTATTGCCTGACCCGCTTTGCGGATAGCTTCCTTTGTTATGTTAAGCCCGTAAAAACCTTCTCCTTTGTGGTAGATAAGAGTCTCTCTGGTATTAATGTATTTTGAAGTCTTTGCATCTTTATCCAAAACTCTTCCTGAAAAACCCACCATATTATCCCTATGATCAATGAGTGGGAAGATCAGTCTTCCTCTAAAAAAATCTACTGCTTCTTTCCCCCGGGGAAAACTTAGCCCTGCTTCGACTAGATCATCAACACTATATCCCTTCTTTTTTATTAAATACGATGAAAGCGCATTACCAACTCCCGGAGCAAATCCTAATTGGAATGTCTCAATAAGCTTGTCGCTAAGACCGCGTTCTGACAGATATTGTCGTGCTCTTTCTCCAACTTTATGACGAGTTAATATGTAGTGGTAATACTCAAGGGCTAAATTATTCAGGCTATAGAGACGTTCTTTTCTAGAAGCAATTCCCATTTGTTCTTTCGATTGGATGAGTTCAATTCCTGCTCTTTTGGCAAGAATTCGCAGCGCTTCAGGGAACTCAACCTTTTCATACTCCATGAGGAAAGTGTAAATATCTCCTCCCTTTCCACAGCCAAAACAATGCCAAACCTGTCTTTCCGGGGAGACCATAAATGAAGGAGATTTTTCATTATGAAATGGACAGACTGCCTTAAAATTGCGTCCCGCTTTTTTAAGGGTTATAAATTCAGAGAGGAAAGATACGATATCTATTTTTTCGCGAATTTGTGCAACTTGATCCATACTATATTAAAGATGAGCCTCTGGCTTTGACCCTTATTGTAGCACGTTAAATAAGATCATTTTTATACAAGATTCCTTACATCTTTCTGTGAAAATTTATGTATACTATATTTACTGCCAATGAAATATAAAGCAATTATTCTTGACGTAGATGGAACCTTAGTTCCCTATGACTATAACGCATTACCATCTGAGAAAGTACAACAATTCATCAGTAAGGCCCAAGAACAAGTAGCTGTCTGCATAGCTACCGGTCGGTCTTATGCCTTCCTTGAGCCGGTTCTTAGATCTCTTTCGATTAATTATGGCCTGGCCATTGTTAATAATGGTGCGCAGATAATTGATATC
Organism: Candidatus Levyibacteriota bacterium; assembly: GCA_039809285.1. Classification (GTDB taxonomy): domain Bacteria; phylum Patescibacteriota; class Microgenomatia; order Levybacterales; family UBA12049; genus JACROF01. Next base: position 5,803 of record JBDHUU010000004.1, on the reverse strand, counting down.
GAAACGAAAAAAGAATACTATAGTCAACCCATCACTCAGCCGGATGTCGCACTCATTATAAATCTCTTACAAGAGCAAGGTATTTCTTTTTACCTTAATGCGGGAGGACGAGATATCCCTTATGAAGGCAATGACCTTCCCTCTCGAACCTTTAATATTTTTAGTCGAGAGCTTTTTTCTCAAAGGAAAATACGCAGTGTTATAAAAAAGTTGAGTGATCACCCCCGCGTTAGTATCCAAGAGACAAATCATAAGGACGCAGATCTGTCAGGTTTTGTCATCACCCATGCTCTCTCTACTAAAAAATATGGTACCTGGGAAGCAGCCAAAATTTTGGATCTCAATCCAGCTGAAATGGTCGGAGTAGGGGATGGATATAATGATTTTTCACTTCTTCGTGCCTGTGGACTCAAAGTAGCTATGGGAAATGCTAACAACGATCTCAAAGAATATGCAGATTATGTGGCGCCCTCCGTCGAAAATGATGGGGTTGCACATGTCATAGAAAAGTATATACTAACTACTGTTGATGAAGTATAAAGGCCTCATGCTTGATGTAGACGGAACAATCATTCCGTATGACTACCAAGCACTTCCCTCACAAAAAGTTGTAGACAGTCTTAAGAAGGCACAGGACAGAGTCACTGTGTGTCTTGTCACAGGGCGATCTTTTGTATCAATTAGTAATATTCTCAAAAAACTCGAAATGCATTCAGGATATGCTGTAGTTAATAATGGCGCTCATGTCATAGATATCGAAACTAAAGAAATACTTTATGAAAGTCTTATTAGCCCTGAAGTCACAAAAGAAATAATCAACATATTTAGAGGCGAAAATATCCCTTTTGCAGTTAAGGGAAGTCCCTTTGAACAAGAATATGTCAGATCATCAGATCAGATTATTCCAGATAAAATTAGCACGCCAATGTTTTTTACCAATGAACTTTTTTCTATTGAGAAGGCAGATGAGTTAGTCGAACAACTTTCTTCTCTGCCTGATATCTCTTGTCATAAAACTCATCACAGTGATCCAAATAAATTCGGCATTATTTTAAGTCACACCAACGCCACCAAACAAACTGGGATTTTTGAACTAGAAAAACATCTCGGAATTGGTAGAGATTTGATGATCGGGGTAGGGGATGGATATAATGACTTTCCTCTCCTTATGGCGTGTGGATTAAAAGTGGCAATGGGGAATGCAGCTCCTGCTCTTAAAGAAATCGCAGACTATATTGCTCCACCTGTTAATGAAGATGGAGTCTCTGACGTCGTTAAAAAATATATCCTCAATTAGTTATTCCCACTCCATAGTCGCTGGCGGTTTGGTCGTAATATCATACACAACACGCGATATCCCCGGAACTTCATTGATAATTCGAGAAGATATTGACTGCAACACATCATAGGGGAGATGTACCCATTTGGATGTCATGACATCACGAGACTCAACGACTCGAACAGCCACAACTTCTCCAAAAAATCTTCCATCTCCTTTAACAGCAGTTGACTCCGCTCCTGACATAATGGCAAAGGACATAAAAACTTTTCTAAAAAGTCCTGCTTTTACAATTTCATCAAGAACTATCTTGTCAGCGATTCGTTCTCTTTCTAATCGTTCTTTGGTAACTCCTCCTCTCACTCTTACTCCGTATCCCGGACCGGGGAACACTTGCTGCCACACAAATTCTTCTGGTAGACCTAATTCTGTTCCAATTAAACGTACTTCATCTTTATAAAATGTTCTGAGGGGTTCAAGAAGTTGTAGTTTCATATCTTTGGGAAGTCCACCGACATTGTGGTGTGATTTGATTTTGCTTGCGTGCTTTGTCCCTTTACTTTCAATAACGTCTGAGTAGATTGTTCCTTGAAGAAGATACTTAACATTTTTTCCTTTCTTAATAAGTTCATTCATCTCCCGCTCAAACATATCAATATAAAATTTCCCAATAATTTTTCTTTTTTCTTCCGGATCAGTAACTCCTCCTAACAGAGACAACATTTCTTTTTCGCAGCTGATGATATCAACAGGTACACCGATGTAATCAAATATCTCCTTTACTGTCTTAACTGTTCCAATTCTCATTAACCCGTTATCTACATGAAAAGGGGAAAATTGCTTTCCTATTGCTTTAGCAGTCAGTGCCGCGGCAACGGTAGAATCTACTCCTCCTGATACTGCTCCAATGACTACTGCATCTCCAACTTTGTCTCGTATATCACTAATGAGTTTATCTATATCAATTTTTTTCTCAGTAATTCTTGTAGCTGTCATCTCCACAAAGTTTTTGAGGATAGTGTCCCCATATTCTGTATGTTCGACTTCCGGATGGAATAACATGCCATATATTTTTTCCTTGTCGTCTGCTACGACACAGTAACTGACTGTTTCTGTTGAGGCGATTGTTGTGAAACGTTTGGGAATTTCTACGACCTCATCACCATGACTCATCCAGACAGTAATCTTACTAGGTATTCCCTTTAGAAGCGGATGTTCACTCTTTGTAGTAAGAACTGCCGGACCATATTCCTTACGCCCTGCTACTACTTTTCCTCCCTCAAGGTGCATCACTAGCTGCATGCCATAACAGATTCCTAAAATAGGAATATGTAATTGAAATAGTTCAGGATCAATGGTGGGGGAGTCTTTACCATAGACAGATGATGGACCGCCTGAAAGGACTATGCCATCCACATTATGTGCTTTGATAAAAGGAAGTGCTTCTTCAGGAGGAAGAAATGAAGTCTTAACTCCCAAATCTCTAATACGACGTTCAATGAGGTTGGCTGTCTGAGAGCCAAAATCGACAACAACGATCATACTTTATTATGCATTATTACTGACCATTCCGATAGACTATCGCGTCTCGCTCTGGACCCACAGATAAAACATTAATAGGTACTCCGATCAGCTCTGCAATTTTATTGAAGTAATCTTTTGCCTCTTCAGGAAAATCTGAAAAATTTCTAACCGCTGTGGTATTTTTTTGCCATCCCTTCATTGTTTTATAAATTGGCTTGACGTTCTCCATTCCCGAAAGACTAAAGTCAGGCATGGTAGAAAACTGCTGACCATCAATTTCATATCCTACACAGAGATTAATGAAAGGAAGTTCATCTAAAATATCACTTTTTGTTAACATCAGCTCAGTTATTCCTGCAGTCTGAACACCATACTTCGTAGCAACAGCGTCAAACCACCCTGTGCGTCGTGGTCTCTTAGTCGTTGCACCATATTCTCTTCCTTTTTCACGCAAATACTCACCCATTTCATCCTCTAATTCTGTCGGCATTGGTCCTCCACCAACCCGAGTCATATATGCCTTGGTTGTTCCTATAACACGGTCGACTTTGTGAAGTCCTGTTGAAAGTGAAAAACCTGCTACTCCAGGATGACTTGAAGTTACATAGGGATATGTCCCATATGTTATATCCAAAAGAGCTGCTTGACCCGCTTCTCCTAAAATAATCTTCCCATCATCATATGCTTCTTTGACTCTCGTCGTCGTATTGCCAATCATAGGACCAAGTCTATCAGCTGCCTCTAAGTATTTAACTAGTTCGGCTTCAGGATCTAAGTAACTTTTACGTTTGGCCTGATAAACGATTCTTTCAAGTTGTTTGGGAGTTAGTTCTTCTAATTCACTCACTAACATCTCTCCGTCAAGAAGCCGTATCTGGCGATTTTGGTCCTCTGCTTTTCTGAGGAATTTCTCAGGGAATTTTGGATCTAATAAATGCCCTACTAAAAACCCGTCTCTCAACGCGAGATCGGAATATGCATCTCCAATGCCTTTCTTAGTTGTACCAATACTCGCATCTCCTTTACCTTTTTCTCGTAATCCGTCCTTAATGCCATGCCACGGCATGACTAAAGGAGCCTGGCTTGAAATAACTAATTGTGGGGAAGAGGGGAGTCGATCCTCCGCATCGTCAAGTTCTGAAATCAGCTGAATAGGATCAACTACCACATGAGATCCAATAACATTTAAGACATCGGGGTTGGCGAAGCCGCAAGGCATAAGGTGATTTTTGAATTCACCATACTCATTTTCAATGGTGTGTCCTGCATTCGCTCCGCCATTTGTTCGAACGACTACGTCAACAAACTGTGAGGCCTCATCAACTCCTTTGCCCTTTCCTTCATCACCCCACTGGGCTCCTGTTAAGTGAGTAACCTGTTCTTTGCGCCAATGTCTTGCTGCTGCCTCTTTAGAGCCTGCCATAAATCGTACTGAGTGTATATCAGAAATACTATGCTGTCAATCCAAACTTAGCTTGACACACATAGATAATACCTTTTATACTCAATTATGGTGGCTGATAATTATCCCTCATATCCTCTAGCCGAACTTCATGCTCATTTAGGTACTTCTATTCATCCGTCAATCTACTGGCAGATAGCTCATGATCAAGGTTTTAAACTTCCTCAGCGGGATTATCATGAATTCAAAAACTTCGTTAGATTGTCCCCTCAAAATAAAATGAAACTCAATGAATACTTTGATACCATTTACCACACCATCCTTGATCCGCTATCTAGTGGTACGCATGCTGTCGAACGCGCTACCTATGAGATTATGAGCGGAGCTTACCGCTCCAACAACACTACTATTATTGAACTTCGCAACAACCCAATGAAGCACAATCACGGCGGGACAATCGATCTTGACCATATGATCATGGCCATGCTTCGTGGTATGGAACGGTCACTCCTTGAATACCCGACGCTTTCTGCAGGACTTATTTTCTGTCTGGCACGAGAATTCTCACTTGAGCAGAATGCTGTTATTGTGGAAAAAGCAATTAAATATCATAGAAGGGGAGTAGTAGGCATTGATTTCGCTGGTCCTGCTAATCCACACTTCCATTTTAAAGATTATAAAGATATTGTAGAGAAAGCAAAAAACGCAGGATTAAAAGTTACCTCACATAGTGGGGAAGTGAAAGAGGCAGATGATATGTGGGAAGCAGTTGAGGCTATTAATCCCTCTCGCATTGGACATGGTATTCGTGCTGCGTATGATGAAAGCTTGATGAAAGAGTTAGTAAAGCGAGATATTGTTCTTGAAGTATGTCCGTTATCAAATATCATGACTAAAGCTGTAGAAAATGAAGAAGAAATGCGCTTTATTTTAAGAACATTTATTGAAAAAGGAGTTAAGTTCACAATTAATACCGACTGGCCTGAAATGATAGAAAATGCTCAGCTGAGGAAACAGTTCCAATTCCTCCTTGATAAGGAAATCATGACTGAGGAAGAACTGGAAGGATGCAATAAAATAGCGTTTGAGAGTACCTTTATCAAAGGACAGGGGCTTGAGGCGTATCTCTAGTAATTTTCTCCGGCGTTGGTGATAAGGATATCATGAGGATGCGACTCAGTAAGAGAGGCTTGAGTTATTTGGATAAAGCGTGCTTTCTCCCATAATTCTTTTACCGATTTGGCCCCAACATAGTACATACCTGATTTGATACCGCCAACTGACTGATCAACTAAGTCTTTAACGGTACCCTTAACAGGAACAAGTCCTTCGACTCCTTCTGCAACAAGTACTCGATCTTTGTAATAACTTTTACCATGAAATTCATCTTCTGACTTGATCTTGGCTCCTTGCTTCATGGCACCAATTGAACCCATGCCGCGATATTCTTTAAATTTATATTCTTCTTTGTCAGTCAAAATACTTTGAAATCTGTGGGGAACTTGTGAACGGGTAAGTGTATGAACTTTCCCTGGAGATTCAAGAGCTGAGGCAAAGAATGATCCCATCATAACGCAGCTTGCCCCAGTTGCTAAGGC
>JBDHUU010000003.1:0-21891 GCA_039809285.1 Candidatus Levyibacteriota bacterium | reverse complement strand
TTCCGATGGATTTTCAGACTTCACCATTTTTTGATAATTCTCCATGGGGAATTTTGAGTCTATTGGCAGTATACCTGCATCTGTCTTAATAGCTGCGTCAACCCTCTCTCCTGATTTGAATTGATATTGAAGGTGAAAACTATTTTTGGGAAAAAGTTGAGCAATCAGATCTTTTAAGATTTCTTCACCGATATTCCCTCGTATTTTTGGACTTTTAAGAAATTCCTGCAGCTCCTTCATAGATCTGCCAATTTCACTCATCTGTCCTACTTCTTTTCCCACTCCTGCGATAACTTGAGCAGCTTTATCAAGTCTCTCATTTAATTGCTTGGAATTCTCCTGAAGAGTTCTTACCATCTGATTAGTATTTGAATTAAGTGCTGAGTTAAGGGTCTTATTAGTTGATTCAAGAGACGTCTGCATAGACTTAAGCCATTCAAGCATTGTGGCATCAGTAGCATTTTTTTGAAGAAGAGAAAGCTTACGATTAAGAAGAAAAATAATAATCGCAAATCCTATGATAATAACAGAGAGAAGAATGAGCAGTTCTTGCATGGTGACAGGTATTGTATCATACCTTAGCAAGTATCAATAATACAGCTCAGGTTTGGCATCAATTTTAGACCATGGCTTCGCTTCCTTGAAAAAAGCTGCGGCTGCAATCATAGCCCCGTTATCAGTACAAAGAATAGGCGAAGGAGCAACTAAGCTAATACTTTGTTTCAAGTTTTCTTGTAATGATTGACGAAGAAGGTTATTAGCAGCTACTCCCCCTCCAAGAATAAATGAGTTAACACTGTGCTCTGCGGCAGCCTTAGCTGATTTTTTCACAAGAACATCAATAATTGCTTTCTGGATGCTAGCTGATAAATCAGCTAGGAGGTCGTGATTTTTACTTACAAAATCTTTATTAGCAAAGTCCCAATTATTTTTTTTAATTAGATTAAGAACCGACGTTTTAAGACCGCTAAAACTAAAGTCAAGGTTATCACTTCCTATCATTGGACGGGGAAGTAAGAAGGCATTTGGATTTCCCTTCTCCGAGAGCTTTGCTATTAATGGGCCTGCAGGATAAGGAAGGTTTAATAATCTGCCAATTTTGTCAAAGGCCTCACCTGCTGCATCATCACGTGTTCCGCCAATAGGTATAATATCATTGTGGCCTTTCATTAAAAGGAGATCAGTATGTCCTCCTGAAACGATAAGAACTATAGCTGGTAATTGTATATCTTTGTTTCCAATCCAATTTGCATATAAATGTCCGTACATATGGTTAACAGGAATAAGTGGCTTGTCCCAAAGAACAGACAATGTCTTTGCAGTTTCAACTCCTACAAGAAGCGATCCGATGAGTCCTGGGCCATAGGTAACTGCGATGGCATCAATATCAGGAACTAGCTTGGATGATATATCGAAATTGATTCCCTCTTTAAGCGTCTCAGAGAGGGTTGGGATAATTCCTTTAACTTGTTCTCGCGCAGCAACTTCAGGAATTATTCCTCCAGTCTGAGCGTGAAAGGAAAGTGAAGATGCGACTTTATTGGCAAGGAGAGAAAATGTGTCACGTTGTTTTTCAACAATAGCAACACCTGTTTCATCACAGCTAGTTTCAATCCCTAGGATTCTCATAATGAGAGATTAATGGTGTCACCAGTGTGAAGATTATATTTGTCAGTTGCACCAGCTTTTAATTCAATGACTTTATTTGAAGGATAAGTAGGTTGATAATAGTTAGTTGGTATCTCAGAAGTTGTCTTAGGAGGGGGAACGTTCTTATATATGGTCACAATTTTTTGATTATTGAGAAAGATAATATCGATAGGAAACTTCATGCCTTTCATCCAGAACGCAGGTATACCTGGCTCATCAAAAAGAAAAAGCATTCCGTGATTTTCAGCAAGCGAAGCCCTCTCTGAGAGCCCTTTCTCCCGAGCCTTTTCTGAATCAGCAACTTCTAAGGTAACTTTTTGAGATCCAAAAGTTGTTGTCGCTTTTTTACTCAATAGTCCCCCCGAACTAAATAAAATAATTAATAAAAACCCGGCAATAATAAATGCAAGAAATGCTAATATATATTTTGTCATATTATTTTAAACTATTTGTTGTAGAATACTTCTCTAATCTTTCAATTATTTCAATAAGTTCTGCATCAATTTTTCTTGCTTGGCGTACCTTATGATTAATATACGGATCACCTTTTGTAGTTGCGATTATAGCAGGTTTTATTTGAGTTACCAAATTATCATAATCCTTATCAACAAAAGGAAAAGGAAGGATAATGACTATATCAGTTGGCGTTTGCTCAAGAAGGTTTGCAGCGCGGAGAGTCTCATTATTAATTGGTCTATCAGTTCCTTTTCTTTTTGTTACTGACTGATCGGATTCTAAGAGAACGATAAGAAGATCGCCATATTTTTTCGCTTCTAGAAGAAAAGTATTATGGCCTGGATGTAAGATATCAAAGCACCCACCGACTAGAACGAGAGACTTGTCTCCCACTATTTCTTTAAATGCAGGGAGATCAAAATGGGTAATTACTTTTTTCACCGTGAAATTATCCTTGTTTGGTTCCTCGAAGAAAAATCGCTTGCCATGGGCGGTAATTTGATGAGAATTTATCAGAGATTATTTCCTTGCCATCTTTTGTTACAGTGTAGGTGAAGTAGACATTTGCTCCAGCTGCTGCAAAGTCAACTTGTTTTATCTCACCTTGAGGGAGAGTTGGGTCATCTTGATAAAGGGGCTCTGGAGCAGGTGATTGAGAAAGAATTACCGGAGTTGAGACATGTGAGACTCTCCCATCTGATGTCCCGTACAGTTCAAATGTTAATTGTTCATTGGCGGTATCTGCATAAGCTTGAACCAGGATATAATGTCCACTATCATTTCGGAATTTGAGATCTACAGTAGGAGTGTAGATAGCAGCATCTATTCCTGGACCACTATCTTCTTCATAATAATGAACTCGGTAGGCGTGCGGATGACGTTCTAAGATCGGCATACCTGCGTTAAGGATAGCTCTAAAGAACGTCGTTGAGACCTGACAAATACCTCCGCCATCTCCTAAGACTGTTCTCCCATTTTGAATGACATACGCTTGCTTATAGCCTGTGAGCGATGAGACGTCTCCAACTGCATTGTCAAAAGAGAAAACTTCACCGGGTTTAATCAAAATCCCATTAAGGCGAGAGACGGCAAGCTGGATATTGTAGATACGGTTTGGAATTGATCCATGAAAAAGTGACGTACCAATACCAATCCGTTCTGTTATTCCCATACTATTTGCCTGAGATGAAGAGACATCAGGTTTGGTGACTTCAACAGGAATAGGCACATTAATAGTGCTGCTATTTCCGCTTAAGAGATGGGGAATGCTTTCATTCTGCATATATTCAGTAAGTTTTTCAACCGAAACTTTTCTTCCATCTTTTGCTGTTTTGAACTCAGTTACCCTCCCATTTGTATAGGTGAAACGCGCATCAACTGGATCAACGTTGATCGCGGTCTGGAACTTTTTAGTTGTTTTTTGAAGCTCGCTAGCCGAATAGTGATATGCTGGTGAAAGCTTAACTCCGTGGAGATATGATTCAAAGCTAAGGTAAATATCTGAGAAAAAATTACCACTTCGTGCGATACTATATGCTTGATCAGCAAGCATATTCTCATCATAGCCGAGACCTAATTGGGCTGCAGATATTGTTGCAGTCAGTGGAGATGAAGTGAATTGGACTTTCTTACTGTGGATGATTCTATTTTGCTCGGCAAAGTACTTTCGTACATCTTCTTTAGTTTTTCCTCCAAATTCGACATTATTAATAATAACTCCAGGATAAATCTTATTTTGATAGGTTTCTTTATAGTAGATATAGACAAAGCTACTAAAGAAAAAGATGCCAATAACTGCTCCTAATACAAACCAGACCGTTGTTTTTAGCCACGAAAAAAGCTTAGGACGATTATGTAAGAAATTAAGATGCGATACTAATGGCATATAGATGAATTGCTATGGTTTATAGCTAGTATTATACTATACTTGGTGACTTTATGGACGAAAATGTAATTTTCTCAAAATCTGATCAAACTCCAGTAGCTCCCCAGCCACAATCTCCTGTGGCAAATTCACAAAGTCCATCAGTTCAACCTCCCCAGCCAGCTTCAACACAGACTTCGCCTATTCCTCCGAGTGCTCCTGTAGATCCTACATTGCCTCCACCGCCTCCTTCTTCTCGGATCCCTGGGGGGATCCTTAAGTGGGTTGGTATGGTGGTAGGTGTGATAATCTTATTGCTTATTGTTTTGTTTGCAGTCTCAAGATTTAAGGGAAGTTCAAAAGATGAACCAGTCACTTTGACATATTGGGGTTTGTTTGAAGATAAGCAAATTATGCAGAGTCTGATTGATGATTTCCACAGGTTACATCCAACGATTACTATCAATTACATTCAGAAAGATGTTAGGGAATATCGTCAGAGCCTTGTTACCCAAACCATTAACGGAACTGGGCCTGATATCTATCGCTTCCATAATTCATGGGTTGGCATGATGAAGAACTATCTTTCACCTATGACTGCAGATGTTTTATCAACAGATGATTTGAAGAATAATTATTATCCTGTTATTCAGCAGGACTTGGTAAGAAATGGGGCTTTATATGGTATACCTTTACAAATTGATGACCTAGCCCTTTTTGTTAATACTGATCTTTTCTCAGCAGGAGGAAAATCTGCTCCTAAAACGTGGGATGAATTTGTCAAAGTTGCTAAAGATCTCGTCGTAAAAGACAGTGATGGAAGGATTCAGACAGCAGGCGCATCTCTCGGAACATATGACAACATTACTCACGCTCCTGATATTATCGCGCTTCTCATGGCTCAGAATGGAACTAACTTCTCCAACTTTTCATCTACTAAAGCGAATGCCTCTCAGGCACTCGAATTTTATGCTGCTTTTGCTAAGGACGAAGGCAGCGTTTGGGATGATACACTCGATCCATCTCTTACAGCTTTTTCTAAAGGGAATTTGGCAATGTATATTGGCTATTCATGGGATATCTTTGCGATCAAAGCTCTTAATCCTCAGCTCAACTTCAGTATTCATCCTGTACCCAATCTTCCTGGAAGGAGAGTAGCTATGGCAAGTTATTGGGTCGAGGGTGTTTCAGCAAAATCAAAACATCAAAAAGAAGCTATGCTCTTTATGAAATACTTAACAGAAAGAGAAACACTACAAAAACATTACACAGAAATAGCAAAAACTCGCATCTTTGGTGAATTGTATCCAAGACGTGATTTAGCCCAGACATTGATGAGTAATCCTTTACTTTCCCCTTTTCTTGAGCAAGCAGAGTATGCGACATCGTCGTATTTCATGAGTGATACCTATGATAAGGGAATTAATGAGCAAATGAATGTATATCTAGGCGATACTGTCAGGGGATTATCTCAGACTTCTCCTGCCACCAGTGTTGATCAACTATCTCAAGGAGTAGATCAGGTTCTTGCAAAGTATGGCAGGTAGTAAAAAAGCGATTATTCAAACGCTTTTATATAGTGCTATTTTTGATTTTCCCCTAACTAAGGATGAGATTTACTACTATTTATATAGTGAAAAGACTATCTCAAAAAAAGAATTTGAAGAGAATCTATCCTCATTAAAAAATATACTTATTACCAGTGATGGCTTTTTTGCTTTCAAAAGTCATAGAAATTCAATTGACCTAAGAAAAAAACGTCAGCAGATCTCTCTTAAAAAGCAACAAGAAGGTTTAAGAATTGCCAGAATTTTAGGACTTATTCCTACGGTTCTCTTTATTGGTATGAGCGGGAGTGTGGCTGTCGGAAATGCTAAGGATACGGATGATATTGATTTTTTTATTGTCACTACAAATCACTCGCTCTATACGACTCGTTTATTGATTCTTTTAATTCTTCAAATTTTGGGGAAAAGACGAAAGAGAAACGAGGTAAAGACTCAGAATAAAATTTGTTTGAATATGTTAGTAGATCAAGATGGAATGCAATTTGATCAGCCTTATGATCTTTATACAGCAAGAGAGTTAGTTCAGCTGTATCCATTATTTGAAAGGGAGGGGTATTACCAAAAACTGTTGCATACAAATAGCTGGACCCGCTCTTTCATGCCGCATGCAGTGGGTCAGAGGAATATTTTTCTGCATCGCAGGAAATCTTCAATGCAATCATTCTCATTTATTGAGCTAATTTGCAAAACTCTTGAGAAAAGACTGATTAAACGCGACCAAACGAGTGAGATTGCAGTAGATCATGTTATCGCTCTCCATCCTCTTGATACAAAAAATAGAGTTTTGACAAAATTTAGAGAACAAGATCTACACTATAATAAGTACTATAAGTAGTCATTGCTTGATTATTCAGATCAACTTATCATTATATAAGACTTTATGTCTCTGGATTGACAAAATAGTAAGATATTCATTATACTTTTCTCTGGTTTACATAACACATGCAAGTCTCTCCTAATACAATTAAGGAGAGATTTTTTAAAACTATGGACACAAAAAAAATATATCTTACAAAAGATGGATTGGCAGATTTGAAGAAGGAGTACGAAGAACTAACTAAGGTTAAAAGGCCCGAAGTAGTTACCCGTGTCTCTGATGCTCGAAATCAAGGAGATCTATCTGAGAACGCAGAATATGTTGCTGCGCGTGAAGAATTATCTTTTATAGATGGAAGAATTGACGAGCTTGAAGAATTACTTAAGCAAGTTTCTCTCATTCAGGAAGATAAAGCTTCTTCTGCTGTTGAGCTTGGTTCAGAGGTGACCTTAAAAATTAGCGGGAAGGAAGAGGTCTATCGCGTGGTAGGAGAATGGGAAGCAGATCCTGCAGAGAAGAAGATCTCACATGAGTCACCACTTGGTAAAGCCCTTCTTGGTAAGAAAAAAGGCGAAAGTATTGAAGTAGAAGCTCCAGCTGGTAAGATCCACTACACCATTGTCTCCGTTAAATAATAAGGATATACTCACTTTGTGATGCGAGTTCTTGAAGAATTACCACTATCTGATATTGTTTATTATCGTATTGGGGGAAAGGCAAAAAAAGTTTTTGAAGTTAGTTCTCTCGATGAAGTTAAAGAGGCATTAGCACAGTGTCAAAAAGAACATATCAATGATCTCCTTGTGATAGGTATTGGTTCAAATATAGTTGTTCCCGATGAAGGATTTTCAGGAGCCATTATCAAAATGGTAGGTCGTGGTACTTCTTTTGAGATCTCAGGAGCCCAAATAAAAGCTTTTGCAGGTGAGACATTAGACTCTCTTATTAAAGAGAGTCTTTCTTCTTCGTTAGTTGGGCTTGAGTGGGCAGGTGGACTTCCCAGTAGTATTGGGGGAGCTGTAAGGGGAAACGCAGGCGCTTTCGGACACGAAACGAAAGATACTTTCTTCCAAGCAGAGGCGATTGATATGACAGATCCTGAGTTAGCAGTGAGAGTCTACTCAAAGAGTGAAAGCAACTTCTCCTATAGAGATAGTTTTTTTAAGCATCATCCAAATCTTCTTATTGTTTCTGCAATATTTGAGTTAAAAGAAGGATCAGTGGAAGCAATAAAGAAAGCAGAGGAAGTATATAAAGGAAATATTAACTATAGAGAGACGCATCATCCAATGGAATATCCTTCGTGCGGTTCTGTCTTTAAAAATATTATAGAAAAAGAGAAAGTTGACAAAATACTGTCCGTGTGGCCAGATGTGAAGGAATTATCTGATAACAAATGGCATCATAAAATATCGATGGGATACGTAATAAATAGATTAGGATTTTCCGGAAAGAAAATCGGTGGAGCAATGGTCTCACATAAACACACAAATTATATTGTGAACATAGATAATGCAAAGGCGACTGATGTTAAAGGACTAATTCATGAGATTCAAAGCAAATTCTTTGAAACTTTTGGTTTTGAGCCAGAGCCCGAAGTCATACTTCTCTGATAGAAAGCTTGACAAATACTAGAGATTTTTAGATAATCATTTCTTACAACTTATGCAAAAACTAATTGTTACAACAGTTACTAAAAAGAACCGCTCGTAAGAGGGGTTCTTTTCGTGTTTGAAATAGACCCCTCCAAGGAGGGGTTTTTTAGTGGAGAAATATGGAAAGAAAAATAAATAATTACCAAGAAAATAATCAACGGTCCGATCAGGTCCGGCTTGCCGTACTCGAGCAACAACTTGGTGTAGATTTATCTGCATCTAAACTGATAGATCCAAGACATTGTGATTATGTCCGAAAATTTGGAAATCATGTTATTGATTGGGTAGCTGAGAAACAAATAAAACCAGAAGATAGAATAAGAGAAAGTCATGAAGGAGTTAATAATACTTTAGTACTAACAGCTTTTAATAAAAGAGACTTATTGATTGCCCAGACCGATATTGCAATGCAAGATCTTAAAGGAGTTTGGGAGAGCTTGTCTCCAACTATTTCAGCTGAAGATTTAGCCTTTTCTCAAGAATATTATCAAGGAATAATGGATTCACATATACGTAATCTTAATCGTTATAATGGTCCTGACTTACCTCTAGGGACAAAGCTGGCTTACCTTAATCAGGATGGGGAGCTAGTTGAAAGTATAGTCTTAACAGACTGGTCTGATAAAGATGTATATTCTGAACATCCCTTAGAAGCAGCAATTGCAGAAGAAGCACTTCATCTTACAGCAGAACTCCATAATGTAGAACAGGGCTCATCTCATCTAGGTTTAATGATAGATTTAGAAGAGATAGCAATTGAGTGGTATGTTTTGAATGTTCTAAAAGCCTTAAAAGTAGATCAAGGTATTATTGATAAATCAAGTGCTATCAATCCAGATTGTAAAGCTTTTTGGGAAGAGGTTCAGTCTCTCATAGGTTCTGAAAGTGCAGATGCATTGTTTTTTGAAGGTACTATAACCAATGATACATGGGCTAAAGTATGGAGGAAATTTACGAGTGAGTATGGAATAGGTGAGGAATTGCCTGAATAATATTTAAGTAACTTATGATAAGTGAAATTAATCATTATAGTAATAGTCAAGAAACACAGCTTACACAAGATACAGTTTTTCAGAGTTTGGGTTAATATAGAATAATAATGACGAAAGAAGTTACGTCATATATAATACACATATGTTTTGGGCAGATAAAGTAGCACAACAAATTATTGATTCAGGTAATTATCGACCATTTTGGGTGGATGACATGAAGACTCCATCAGGCCGCGTTCATGTCGGTTCAATGCTGGGGGTGGTTTTTCATGATTTAGTTTATAAGGCACTTAAGGATAAAGGACAAGACGTACAGTATACGTATGTTTTTGAGAATCATGATCCAATGGATGATATCCCTTCCTATTTGCCAAGAGAAAAATTTGAAAAATATCTGGGAATGCCGCTTTTTGCTATCCCTTCCCCCGTTGAGGGTTATAAAGATTTTCCGACCTATTATGCTTCTGAATTTGAGGAAGCGTTTAATGCGATTGGGTGTCAACCAAAAATTCTTTGGACGAAAGATTTATACACAAGTGGAAAAATGAACGATGCGATTAGGACAGTTCTTAATAACGCTGAGGGAATTAGGCAGATCTATAAAGAAATGTATAAAAAAGAGATGGCATCAGATTGGTACCCGTTCCAAGTTTATTGTGAATCATGCGGTAAAGTCTCAACAACTCGGGTGTATAACTGGGATGGAGAGTACGTCTACTACAGATGTCCAGTTGATGCCACAGAGTGGACGAAAGGCTGTGGACATGACGGAAAGACGTCCCCATTTAGTGATGAAAAAGGTATCAAAGGAAAATTGCCTTGGAAGGTCGAGTGGCCAGCAAAATGGCAGGCGATTGGTGTGACAATAGAAGGAGCTGGAAAAGATCATATGAGTCGTGGAGGATCACACGACTTAGCAAAATTAGTTTGTAGCAGAGTACTCAATTATCCAGTACCATTTCCAGTGAGTTATGAATTTATGCTTATTGGTGGTAAAAAAATGTCTTCATCAAAAGGGAGAGGTTTTGCTGCCTCTGATATGCTTGAGATTCTGCCACCTGAATTGGTCAGATTTCTTATTGTTAAGATGAATCCTCAGCAGCAGACTAATTTTGATCCAGATGGCGACACAATTCCGAGATTATTTGATGAATATCAAGATTATGCAGAGCACTACTTTAGTGAGCAAAAAGATGATGAAGCTCGTATCTTTGAGATGTCTCAGATTGGTGAGCCTAAAAGACCATTAAAAGTTCGTTTTTCAACGCTTGCCCAATGGGTACAAATGCCTAATATGCAGCAAAAGATTAAAGATGAAGGGCTTTCTGAATGGGCAAAATATGCTCGCATTTGGGTAGATCGATTTGCTCCAGAATCAGATAAATTTACCGTTAGTGAGGAATTTCCTGAAGGGATAAGTACTCTCTCTAGTGAGCAAAGAGCTTTTTTGGCAGAAGTTTCTGAGCTCTTGACCACTCAAACAGATCCTGAAGAATTGCAAAAAGCAATTTATGAGAAATCAAAAGAGATGAATATTTCATCAAAAGAAGCATTTAGTGCAATCTATCTGGCTCTTCTGAATAAAAGTCATGGACCAAAAGCTGGTTGGCTACTTTTATCTCTTGATAAGGAATTTGTTCAAAAGAGATTTACTTTTTCTAAAGACCAGATTACCTCATCAAAAAAGGGAATGAATATTACTCTTATTAAGGATACTTCTCTCATAACAGTTGCTGAAGAAGTAGGACAACAGGTACCGTCCTTAAGTGTTGGTATTGCAGTTATAAAGGGTGTTGAAATTAAAGATAGAGATGAACAATTGGAAAAAGAAAAAGAAGAGTTTTTGCACAAATTACAAGGTCTTACTACTGAGCAAATTAATGCAATGCCTGAGGTAATAAGTTATCGAAAAATCTATAAGGAAATGGGAATTGATTGGCACTCAAGACGTCCAAGTCCAGAAGCACTTCTTAGAAGGATAGCTCTCCATAAAGGGTTGTATTCTGTTAATACTTGTGTTGATGCGTATAACTTAGTGGTAATGGATCATAAGGTGTCTGTCGGTGCATTTGATTTAGATAAAATAGCACTCCCTACAGAACTTCGTTTTGCAGTTAGTGGTGAGAAAATTCATCTACTTGGTGATGATCAAGAGACTCACTACAAAGACAATGAAATTGCCTACTTTGATCAGGTCGGTGGATATAACATTGATTTGAATTATCGAGATAGTGTGAGAACAGCAGTGACTACTTCAACAAAAAAACTTTATATTAATGTAGAAGGAGTATATGATATACATCCTGAACTGGTTGAAAAAGTATTACGAGAAACATGTGAGAAGATTATTAAGTACTGCGGCGGTAAAATAGAAACATTTGGGCTAATTTTAGCTTCTTAAAAGTTTGTCCCATACTTCACTCTGTGGTATAGTAACATTTCCTAAAGCATGAAAAAGGCTATTTTAATACTTGTTCCATCATTTGCTTTTGCTGCTCTCATTTTTTTCCTTGTCCAATCAATTTTACTTCGCGGTAATGATAAAGGAGCTCTTCAGGTAACTGCTGCTCCCTTAAGTAAAGTTTATCTCAATGGGAAATACTTGGGTCAAACACCTCTTTGTAAATGTACGAACAACGATATGGTTGGAACTGGAGAATATACTATTAAAGTTGTCCCACAAAGCGGGAACTTCGGTGAGTTTCAAGAAAAAATTACTATTTCAAAATCAATTCTTACGGTAGTAGACAGAAAATTTGGGGCTGGAGCTGCTTCTGAAGGAAGTATCATAACGCTTGAACCACTTAAGGAAGGAAACCAAAGACAGCTTTTAGTAACATCAATTCCTAATAACGTTGAAGTACTTTTGGATAATAATTCTGCCGGCTTTACACCACTTCTCGTTAAAGATATTACAGATTCCGATCATAAATTAACATTAAGAAAAAGTGGATATACAGATAAAGAAGTCAGTATTAGAACGCCAAGTGGTTATAAGCTGGTTGCATCAGTTTATCTGGGAGTAGATGATGAAGGAGTTCCTACCCCAACGCCAACTAGTAAGGTAGCGTCTCCATCTGCGACTCCCACACAACCTGTTATTAGTAAGGTAACGATTCTTCAAACTCCGACAGGATTTCTAAGGGTACGAACAAGTAATAGTGTAGCCTCAAGTGAAGTAGGACAGGTTCTGCCAGGAGAAAGTTTTGATATTTTGGCTGAATCAGCTGGATGGTATCAAATTAAATTATCAAATGGAAAGTTAGGCTGGGTAAGTAGTCAGTATGCAACGAAGCAATAATTTCTTAGGCCTGAATAACGTAAATAATAAGCACAACTAAAAATATCCAAAACATTACTGTCAGCAAGAGGGGTCTATCTGAAAGAAGAACTTTCTCCGGACTTTCTCCTTCATGTTTTTCATAAATATCCTGCAAGTAGCGCATTAGTCCATACACAACTGGGATAATTGTTATCATTAACCACTTTCTTTGAAAATAAGCGGGCAAAAAATCAGGGAAAAATATATCGTTCGTTACAGTAAAGCGGCGTGAATTCTCCAAGAAAGTGAAGAAGGCGTATGAAATAAATGTTGAGGTTGCAAAGATTGATGCATATACATCCAAAAGGCGTTCGGAATAATGAGAGAGAGATTTTCGCATAGCAGCAATCTGAGCACTTGTGTGTTGAGAGACTAATGTCAGTTCAGATCGTCTTTTACCGATAGCTAAGAAAAGTGAAAGAGAGATAGCAGTTAAGAGTAACCAGACTGAAATATGATAGGTTGTCAAAAATTCTCCTGCGTATACTCGTAAGATGTAACCACCTGCTAAAGCAAGAATATCAATTACTGCAATATGCTTAAGTACTACTGAGTAGGAAAGCTGAAGAAGAAGGTAGACTAAAGCTAATGCTAAGAAGGCTGGGGAAATAGTCAGACTCCCCCATAGCGCAATAAGCGACAGGGCTACAGCGATAACTACCGCATGGGAGATAGGAATATCTTTATTGGCAAGAGGCCGAAACCTCTTAAATGGATGAAGCCTATCTTTATCAATATCAAATATATCATTGGTAACATAAATTGCTGATGAAAGACAGCAAAAAACTGCAAATCCGTAGACTACTGTTATAAATACTGAAGGGGTAAAGAGTTGTCCACCAAAAGTAATTGCTGTAAAAACAGCAAGGTTTTTAATCCATTGACGTGGACGTAGGAGTCTTAAATAATTACGAGCTGTCTTTTTCATTACGCATCAATAAGTGGAGAAAAAGAAGTCCTCCTCCAGCTAGTGCGACAAGTAACAATAAAGCAAAAGGCTTACTTTCACTATGAACAGTAAGAGCAATTGTGCCCACTATAGCAGAGATTATCCAATAAAACAATGCAATTTGCCGTTGAGTATAACCCAGCCGGAGAAGGAGATGATGAAGATGCTTCTTGTCTCCCCAAAATGGTGATCTTCCTTCAAGTATTCTCCTAAAGATAGTGAAAACTGCATCAACTGTTGGTATCCCCATGACGAGAATTGCTGTTGCTAATTTCGCACTCGAAAAGATCGAGACTACTGCGAGTAACAGATAAATACTTGTTGCTCCATATCCAGGGAAAATTCTCGCCGGATAGAAGTTAAAGAGTAAAAACCCTAGCGCAGCACCAGCTATGATGAAGGACAATCGCGCGTCAATAATACTTGTTGCATCCAGGAATGGAAATCTCATACTTAAAATACCAATAACAAGAGCGGATATCGCGACAATACCTGGCATTTGTCCATCCACTCCTTTACTCCAGTTGAGCATGGTCATAACCCAGACTATCCAAAGCCCAGCAATTATATCTCCTACATTAATGGAGAGAAAGGGAAGCGTTATCTGATCAAAGCGAATGATTCCACCAAGTGGGTTGGTAATAAAAGGAATAGTAACTCCTGCTCCTACAATAATGACAGCGCAAAGTATATTTGTAATAAAGCGAAGGTATGGTGAAACATCTTTAGAGAGAGCATTGAATTTATCATCAACTATACCTACCACAAGTGTTAAAAATGCTGAGAAAAAAATCGCAGCAGTAATGGGTGTAAGGGGAATAAAGATAAGACTAGCAAGGAGGATTCCTCCAAAAAGAGGGATACCTCCTCCTCGCGGAATAATTTTCGTGTGAAGTATTGCGGGGTGTTTGTGTTTTTGCGGATCATCCACTAGTCCAGCGCGTTTGATAAGAGGGAGAAGCACAAAAGTGAGAAGAACAGTAAAGATAAAAGCAAAAAGAAGAGGTGGTAGTAGTGTCTCAAGAATCATAATTATAGTATGAGCTGAATTGTTCTAAAAACAAAAAAAAGTGTTAGAAGAGAGATCAAGAAACCTGTTACATTAAGCATTCTGGCGGATACTGGCATTCTCTCATAAATATAGCGGGTAGCAAATGCATTAATAATTATGACAATGAGTGAGATAATAATGGGAATAAAAATTCCTAACTTTCCAAAAAGCCTATCAGTTCCCCAAGGTAGTTGGTTAAATAAAGGAATAAGAGGAGGTAAGTTTCGGTAAAAAAGTCCTGCTAAAACAAGACTTACAAAGAGTAAGCTCAACGATACCAAAATACTAAACCAAATTGTCCTATCTTTTGAAAGAAATTTAATTAATCCGTTCATAAATGGTGGCATTCTGAATACGCATTACGTGGCTGTAATTATACATCGAATAGGGATAGTTCGATACATCATCCATGATGACAATATAGTGGGGCGGATTCTTAAGGAGAGCTTCTTTGGTTTCTTCTTCGTAAGCTGGTATACCACTTATATGATAGGCGACAGTGAATCTTCCAGGCGGCAAAGTTCCTGTTTGAGGATATAATTGAGCAGTATTTCCCCAGACAAAAAGAGAAGCATTTGCTGACTTGTGAGAATTTATATAATTAACAATTTCACTATCACGTACTGTTTTTTTATCAAAAAATGAATTATAAGCATCGATAGATTTTCTATTTGTAATAAAACTGACAAAGTTTCTATAGTAGTTGATGGTCCCTTTCACACTCCAATGATCAAAGTATTTAATCGCAGTGAAGGAGATCAAAATAACAAGTAGTAGATAGGGCATAAGAGCAGTTTTTCTTTTATGTACTAGTTGGCCAACAAGAAGAGAAAAGGCTGGAACAAGGACTAGTAAATAATGCGTATACGGACGCTGAGAGAAAAAACAATTAAAAAGTGAAAAACCCGCCCAGAGAAGAATAAAAAGAGTAGTAGGGGAGATCTTGTATCTTTTATAAGTGAGAGTAAGTACAAAGATTGCGAGAAGAATAACTTTGGAAATAAGAAGACCTTGGGGAATAATGAATGTGTTCTTGTAGCCGACGTATCCGACAGTGCTTTGGAATACAGCATGGATATATTCACTAAGACCTCTAACTAAAAGGAAATAGAGAATACTGATAAGAAAAGGGAGTAGAAAACAAACAATAAAAAGGACAAAGTTCCTCCAAGATTTCTTAACATACACAACAATTGATTTAAGAGCAATGCTGCCTTCAAATGTCGAGATTGTCAGAAAAATGAAAAATGCAGCAAAGTCAAAGACAGCGACTATTTTATAAAGAAATGCAATTCCTAGGAGAATTCCAGCAACCGCTAAGGACCGAGTATTAAATAGTTTGGTGCTTGGCGATTTACTCGCAACAGTATAGATAAAAAACCCAGCCAGAATAATTGGCAGTAGCATAAAGTTCTCTGCATTGGCAATATTCCCTTCAAAAGCAGGAATTCCAAAAAGCAGAGCAAATGCTCCAGTTGCTATTCCTGCAGCTTTTCTCTCTCTGAATAATTTTTTAGCTAATAAATAGAAGATAACTACTGTAATTAGTGCAATAACAAGTGCGAGCGAACGGACTAAAAATTGATTACTGTGAACAAGTGCGTAGGTAAAATAAAGAAGAGGTGGTTTGTTATCCCAGATTTGCGTATAAAGGACACGACCCTTAGTGAGTGCTAATCCAAGTGTTTCATAAATTCCTTCATCTCCATACCAGTAAGGTTCAAAGAGTGAAGGTAGGCGAAGCAGGAAGAAAGAAAATAAAAGGCCAATTACCATCCAAAAATCGTGAGAGCGTTCTAATTGGCGGATCACGTTTTTCATGCTTTATCAGTCACTTTGTACTCCATTCTTTTACCAAACATTAATTGGGTATGTGAAATAAGTGCTGGAAGTGCAGACAAGAAAAAGCCGACAATCGGCATAAGGATAAATTCAAAAGGGAAAAAGATTTTACGCCTCAGTGGAAGAGGTGTATTCTCAGGGCGATTTTTATAATCAATAAACATAAGAGCGAAGATACAAACAATAGTTGAAGTAAGTATTGTTCCGGCCACACGCGGTAAAATAAATCCGAGCTCTGTACGAGAAAAAACAGGGTTAATAAATGGCATAATATTAGCAGCAATAGTTACGATAAACCAATTGACTGGCCAGAGAAAGTGATCTAAGACGACGTGATAGACCATAACAGTCTTTCTTATAAATGGAACACCGGGGACAGTAAACCACCAGGTAAGAAAAAGCGGATCATCAGAAACACCCCACGACCAACGACGTTCTTGGTGATATTTATTTTTAAGGCTATTTATATACCCATGCGAAAAAGCTGCGTCCATTGATGTTTGAAGAAAGATTGGTTCTGTCCAGACTTGTCCTTTCATTTTAAAGAAGGCTTTAAAGAAAACGCGGTAATCCTCAGGTATTACATCTACATCCCAAAAG
The DNA here is from genome assembly GCA_039809285.1 of Candidatus Levyibacteriota bacterium. GTDB lineage: Bacteria > Patescibacteriota > Microgenomatia > Levybacterales > UBA12049 > JACROF01. Next base: position 5,125 of record JBDHUU010000003.1, on the reverse strand, counting down.
CCAATGTCTCGCAGTAATTTAAATGATAATGAGTATGTGGATTGTGTGATGAGTCGGTCTCCTTGGACAAGCATTGATGTTCGCCATAAACTACCAAAGAAAGAAAGAATACGGATTGGCGCAGGAACCTGCCAAATATTATTATAAAAGACAGTGGCTGACTGCCAGAATTTGTTATAACGCTTAGGGTCAATTAAGAATTTATAAGTAAGGCAGGCAAAGAACTGCTTATCAAAAATAGAGTCAACATCAACACTTGAGATAGTTGCATATTCGATATCTAACTTACCATTGACAAAAAGCTTTTGGTACGCTTCTTTCCCAGAATATGCTTCATTTGAAGATTTTCCCTTAATTTCGCCTGGAGCGTCTACATGATAGGTGGCAAATAGGTCACCAAATATCCCTTTAAATTCTTTAACAAGCGCTGCTACTTTTTCTGGAGCTTCTTTCTCACGTTCTTCCATAGCTAACACTAAATGAAGTTGGGAAAGAGGCACGGTTTGTCTGCGGAGAGCTTCAATGGTTGTTTTCATCTTGGTAAGACTTTCTTTGTAGCTGAGGATAATGAGAACGTGGTGAACTTTTTTAAAGTCAGGTTGAGCTTCTGCTTTCTCAAGCCAGTTTTGCTTTTCAGCTTGCTTGATTTTTTTTGCACCCCTATAGGCATTAATAACTAGAGAGTAGGACTTATAGAACCAGTACATATCGAAAAAGAGAATAAAGTAGGCAAGAAGCGTAGGTACAAGTAGAGACGCCCAAATTGGAGAGAGAATGACTGTCCAGGACATTAAACCGGGCAGAATTTCAAGAAGACGCTTTGTCTTTACAGGGTAACGAGTAAACATTTTTTGAAAGAAAGGTGTCATAATTAGTTGAGGCGAGTAAATATAGTATAGACGTTTTGTGTTGTTTGTTCCACAATTTGCTCAAAGGGAACGCCTTTTACTTGAGCTATATATTCGCCAACTAGGATAACGTATTCCGGCATATTTCTTTCTCCGCGATGTGGAATGGGTGTTAAGTATGGGCTGTCTGTCTCAGTAACAATGCGATCCAGAGGTGTCAGCTTAATTAGTTCTTTGAGTTCAACTGTTTCTCTAGGAGCAAGCCCCGGATAGGTACTATTTCCATCAAAGCCAATATAAAACCCAAGATCAAGGGCATCTTTGAGGACTTCTTTGCTTCCAGCAAAACAATGAAACATTCCCGGAACAGGAAGCAATAGATGCTTTCGTTCTCGTAACATAGCGATAACATCCTCGCCCGCTAATCGATTGTGAATTTGAAGTGGAAGACCGAGCTTGTGGGCTAATTGTATCTGAACATCAAAAACTTCTTTCTGAACTTCCCGATTAACAATCCCATTGGATTTATAGCTAAAATAATCAAGTCCTACTTCTCCGATTCCTACAACTTTATTAAGCTTTGCTATTTTTGCTAATTCTTCGATCCAGCTTTCACCAAGCTCAACTTTGTCAGCATGATGCGGATGTACACCGACAATCGCGTAAAGCTCATTATATTGTCGGGCTAAATCGACAGCCCATTGGGAAGAATCATGCTTGGTCCCTGTATTGATAATACGAGTTACACCTTTTGCTAAGGCTCTTTTTATGACTTCGTCGTAATCATCCTTGAACGAATGAAAATTAAGGTGACAGTGAACATCAATCATACTTATGTGATTCTTGGGAAAAGAGAAGTAGAGCTTTTTATTTCGCCTGAATACTGCTCAAGAATTTTTTCTGCAGTACTAGGTAGAAAAGGCTGGAGGTTATGGGCAATCGTTACAATTCTTTGACAGAGGTCTGAAAGGACTTTCTTTGCCTCCTCTTCTTCTAGCTCCCAGGGTTTGGTGCGATTAATTTCCTGGTCAGCCTCACTAATTAAGCTCCAAATAGTCCCAAGAGCTTCGTTGAATTTGAATTGATCCACTGCCTGTCTGACTTTTTCGTCAAGCTCCAAAATTTCATCAGTTGGAGTTAGGTTATATCTTTCAGCAAGTTTGGCAACACGGGCAACTAAGTTCCCTAAGCCATTGGCAAGATCAGAGTTATAGACTTCTCTTAACTTTTCTTCAGAAAAATCGCCGTCCTGAAAAGGGGAGATCTTAGCTAAACAAAAATAGCGAAGAGCGTCTGTTCCATATTTTTCAATAATATCGATAGGATTAACTACATTACCAAGTGTTTTGGACATCTTCTGCCCATTCACAGTAAAGTATTCGTGGACAAAAAGCTTTTTAGGTAGCTTTAATCCTGCTGAGAGAAGAATTGCAGGCCAGTAGACAGCGTGAAAGCGAATAATTCCTTTTCCTATGACATGAACATCGGCTGGCCACCACTTATTATAGTTCTCTTCATCGGTGGCAAAGCCAATACCTGACTGGTAAATGTTAAGTGCATCAAACCAGACGTAAATTCTTTGGCTTGGATCATTGGGAACGGGAACTCCCCAATTTTTAGCTCGTTCATTACTGCGTGAAATACTAAAATCCTGAAGCCCAGATTTAATAAAAGAAGTAATCTCATTTTTTCTAAACTCAGGGACTATTTCATATTCCCCAGACTCGATTAAGTCAAGGAGTTGGTCTTGGTATTTTGAAAGTTTGAAAAAATAATTTTCTTCTTCAATTTCTTCCAGCTTTTTCCCAGGATGCTCGGGGCACTCTCCGTTCTCATTTAGCTCACTAGGAGACTTAAATTCTTCACAGCCGATACAATAAAGTCCTTTATATGCTTTTTTATAAATGTCACCATTTTTCTCACACAACTCCCAAAGTTTTTGGCTAGCTATCTTATGATTTTCACTGCTACCTTTCTGGAAGATATCAAACTCTACATTCAGGTGCTTTGCTACTTCCTCGAAATACGTTGCATTTTCATCGATGAACTTTTGGATGGGCTTTCCTGCGGTTTCAGCTGCTTGGACGTTTTTTATGGCATTTTCATCTGATCCACAAAGAAACAGGACTTCTTTTCCGAGAAGCTTCTGATAACGAGCAATAGTGTCTGCTTGTAAAAATTCCAAAGCATGACCTATATGAGGGCGAGCATTAACATACGGGATAGCACTGGTGATATAAAACTTATTCATGGTATACGGATTGTAGCAGAGGGGTTAGCCTCAATCAACTTATTTTGTTCTCATCGATCTACTAGGGTTGTTTATTACTAAAGAAAAGTTCAAGCGAAAGAAAAATCCCTAATAAAATAAAAAGGAAAATTGGATGAGTTAAGCCATTAAGCCTAAATAGAAAGTAAAGAAGTACAAAACAACTGAGAAGAATTCCATGCTTTGAACTCTTAAGAAAAAATGTCGGAAGTGAGAAAAAGAAAAGAAGCAAAGGGATTAAGAAAATAACCACAGGCGAAAGTGATAAAAAGCCAAGCTGAATTTTTTGGGAAGGAGGAAAAAAGAAAACGATCACAAGTGCTGCTAGCAAAGAAAGACATGCAGTAATCAGATAGAGTATAGATCTCTTTTTACGACGCATGTTCTAAGCATAATTATTTTTTGCTTTTCATACAACTTATTAGCTGTAGTTGTTTTAAATAATTCACTGTATTGACAGTATTGACAAAAAATAGCACTCTTGTTATGATAGTGCTAATCCTGCCAAGGGAAGTATATGCATAACTTAACACAGAGGCAGATTGAAATCCTCAAAGCAATCATTGAGGAGTACATTAACACTGCTGATCCTGTAGGTTCAGAGACGCTTGAGAAGAAATATAATCTCAGTGCCTCACCTGCCACAATTCGTAACGAAATGGTTCGTCTTTCAGATTTTGGGTACTTGAAAAAACCTCATTCTTCTGCAGGTCGTGTTCCAACACCACAAGGGATGAAGTTTTATGTTACGCAGCTGATGAAAGAGAAAGAGCTCTCAACAGTTGAAGAGGTGGCTCTCAAAGAGCGTGTTTGGGACTATCGAGAGAAAATGCAACGCTTTCTTAAAGAGGCAACTCGCTCATTAGCTAATAAAACAGGTGCATTAGCAATTGCGACAACAAGTGAAGGAGAAGTTTTCATTTCAGGATATTCAAATATTTTAGAAATGCCTGAGTTCTATGATATTGATATCACAAAAACTCTTCTTTCAACCTTGGACGAAGATGAATATTTTTTCGAGCTTTGTCGTCGAATGAGCACTGATGAAGAAGATATTCATGTTCTTATGGGTGATGATCTCGGACAAAGGTTAGGCGGGCCGTATAGTTTTGTCTATACTCATTATGAGACACCGATGCATGGATCAGGAGATATTGGAGTGATTGGCCCAGTACGACTAAATTACACATTGGTTGTACCAACGGTTAGATACTTTGGAGATTTGATTGAGTCTATTGCAAAAGGATGGTAATGCATATTTATGGCTACAAAACAAGTTACAGATAAAGATATTGTTGAGGATCAAGGCGATGCTCAAGCAGTAGACAATGAGGCAAAAATTTGGGAAAGTAAGTATTACAGAGCTTTAGCTGACTATCAGAATCTTGAAAAAAGGGTACGAGATGAAAAAGGAGAGATCATACGAGCAAGTAATAAAGACTTACTCTTGAGATTTTTACCAATTTTAGATACATTAGAGCTTGCCCAACAGCACGAAGAAAATAGTACATTAAAAGTTGTCATAGATCAGTTCTTAGCCACACTCAAATCAGATGAGGTAACTAAGATCCAAACAGTAGGGAAGGAATATGATCCTATGACAATGGAAGTTGTTACAACGGGAAAAGGAAAAGAAGGAGTTGTTATACAAGAGGTACGCACCGGCTATCTGTTGCATGACAAACTCTTAAGACCGGCACAAGTAATAGTCGGAAATGGAGAAAAGGAGAGTAAATAATTATGGCAAAAATAATTGGAATTGATTTAGGCACAACAAATTCATGCGTAGCAGTTATGGAAGGTGGATCACCCAAAGTGATTCATTCAGCTGAAGGGCGTAATGTTATTCCTTCAGTTGTAGATCCAAAGACGCACGTTGTCGGGGATGTAGCAAAGCGCCAATTAGTCCTCAAACCAAAAGAAACCATCTTTTCAGTAAAGCGTCTTATGGGTAAGAAGTTCCATGACGAATCTGTTCAGCGTGACATGAAATGGCTTCCTTATACAG
>JBDHUU010000002.1:0-23617 GCA_039809285.1 Candidatus Levyibacteriota bacterium | reverse complement strand
AGCTTTTTTACGCTGTTCACTTTGCAGCTCACTATGATTCATATGAGTTCGAAGGGACGGCTTTGAAATAATCTCAACATCACTAACAACTGGCTTACGTCTTACATAACGGATACCAACAGTAACTGTCTTTTTACCGTCTGTTTCACTGTCACGAACATCTGCTAAATATCCTTCTTTAACAAGTAACTTAGCAATAGACTTAGTAACTTTTGAGTACGGCATAACAACCTCTTTTCGATGAGCTGCTGATGCATTTTTAACTCTAATTACAAAATCGGCAACACTATACATATCTTTTCAAATTACCAGCTAGCTTTAACTACGCCTGGCAACTCTCCCTTCTGAGCGCGTTCTCTAAAACAAAGTCTGCAAAGTCCAAAACGACGCATATACCCTCGACGACGCCCACAAAGAGCACATCTGTTCACCATTCGAACAGCAAATTTCTGCTTTTTCTTAAATTTTACAATGTCAGATGTTTTTGCCATAGTCTTCTATTATAAGCTTTTTAGCCTCAATTAACAACCTGTCTGCCGACAGGCAGTCTTTTAACGAGTTCCTCCTTCTTTTTGAAAAGGTGTTCCGAGAATCTCCAAAAGTGTAAGCGCATCATGATCAGTTGTAGCTGAAGTCACTACGCTTACCTCAAGTCCTTGAACTCTCTCGACAGTTGCTGGATCTATCTCAGGAAATACTGCATATTCACTAAATCCAATAGCGTAGTTTCCTCGTCCATCAAAACTAGTTCGACTAATACCATGAAAATCTTTTAATCGCGGAAATACAATCGAAATAAGCTTCTCATAAAAGTCATACATTCTCTTTCCTCGAAGTGTTACTACAACGCCAATTGGATCTCCCTGACGAAGCTTGAATGAAGCTACCGACTTCTTAGCTTTCGCTACTTTAGCTTTCTGACCGGTGATTTGTTCTAAGGCCTTACTCGCTCTTTCGATATTTTTCTTATCAGAGACAGCATCTTTAACTCCCATGTTGACAACAATCTTAACGAGCTTTGGTGTTGCCATAGGATTTTTTACTCCTAATTTTTGCTGAAGCTCTGTCTTTATTGTTTTATTATAGCGTGATTGTAAATTATCCATAATTGTTATATTTCTGCATTACATTTTTTGCAGATTCTCTGTTTGGTTTGTTTTGAAATAACATATCCGATACGTGTCTGTTCTTTACATTTAGGACAGATAAGAGCGACATTTGCAACGCTCAACGGTTTAGTAATAGTTACAATTTCAGATGACTGACCTTGTTGACGTGCTTTTACATGACGCTTAAATTGATTTACTCCTTCGACTAAAACTTTTGCTTCTTTAGTAAGGACTTTTTCAACCTTTCCGGTCTTACCTTTATCTTTGCCTACTACTATTTTGACTAAATCACCTTTAATTAATTTCATATTAAACTACCTCTATTGCCATGCTGGCAATCTTATTAAAACCTAAATCTCGAACTTCACGAGCAATCGGTCCAAAGATACGAGTACCTCTTGGATTCTTATCCTTTGGATTATCGATAAGTACTCCTGCATTATCCGAGAAACGGATATATGATCCATCTTTACGTCGATATTCTTTACGTGTTCGGACCAAAACTGCCTTAACAATTTCTCCTTCTTTAACGTTTCCGTGAGGAGCTGCTTGTTTGACAACAGCATTAACGATATTTCCAATTGTTCCTTTTGGATGCTTTGAACCACCAAAAATATGAATTACTTGTAATTGCTTAGCTCCTGAATTATCAGCAACTGTTAGCATCGATCTATGCTGAATCATCCGTGCTTTACCTCCTTAACACTGGTTATCACTTTTGAAAGTTTGAAATATTTATCCTTTGAATAAGGCTTTGTCTCAACTATCTCCACCAGATCTCCAATTGAAACTGTATTTTCGCCAAGCTCAACTTTGTATTTCTTACTTCTAGTTAATAACTTTTTGTATAATTTATGAGGTACCCTGTAGGAGACCTCGACTACAATAGTATTTTTCATAGCCGTAGATGTAACTTTACCATTAAGCGTTTTTGCCATTTTGCGCCTCCTTCTCTTTCAAAACTGTTAATATAACCGCAATTTCTTTTCGCATAGTTGTAAGTGAACTAGAGTTTTTTAACTTAAATTGCTTGTGATCAAGCATAGCCTGAGTAAGAGCTTGTTGCGCATCTTTAAGCTTTTTTCTCAGTTCTACCACTTCACTATTTTTTATTTCTTGTCGTATTTTAGATTTCATATTACATTGCCTTTCTGGTAACAAATCGAGTTTTTACCGGTAACTTGTGTGAAGCTCTACGAAGAGCTTCTTGTGCAACTTCTTGTGTAACTCCACCCATTTCAAAAAGAACTCTTCCAGGAAGAACCGGCGCTACATGTTCCTCAATATCTCCTTTTCCTCCACCCATACGTACTTCTGGAGGTTTTTTAGAGACTGGTTTATCTGGAAAGATTCTAATCCAGATACGGCCACCGCGCTGAGTATAGTGAGTGATTGCTCTACGAGCTGATTCAATCTGTCTACTTGAGATCCACCCAGACTCTTCTGTGATAATTCCAAAATCGCCAAAAGAGATTGTGGTTCCACGATAGGCGTCCCCTTTCATAGTGCCACGCATTTGTTTTCGATATTTAACTCTTCTTGGTACTAACATACTTATTTTTCCTCTTTTCTATTAATCCAGACTTTAACACCGATATACCCCTTTTTAGTCAATGCTGGATACTCTGCATAATCGATATTGGCTCTGATAGTTGAGAGGGGAACAGTTCCAACCTGAATTTTCTCTTTACGGCCAATTTCAGCTCCGTTAATACGTCCGGATAATACTACTCGGACACCGAGAGCACCGGAAGACATTACTTTATCTGTTGTTTGAGCAAGAACTCTTTTGAAAGCCAACCGTCTGATAAGTCCTTCAGAGATACTTTTAGCAACTAAATAAGCATCTAGGTTAGGCTCTTTAACTTGTTCAACTCGCAAGTCAAAACGAGGCATCATTTTACCAGTTTTTCCCTGCTCAATAAAGAAACGGGTAATCTGCTTCTTAAGTTCCTCAATTCCTGATCCGCCTCTTCCAATAACAATACCTGGTCGAGAAACATACACCATAATACGAACATTATTAATTGAACGTTCAATCTCCACCCGACTAACTCCAGCCGTCTTTAATCTTTCCATTAAAAGCTTACGCAATGCATAGTCTTCTAAAACTGTATCTTTATAATTCTTGTCACTGAACCAGCGACTAGACCATGTATGAACAGTCTGAAGACGAATCAAATGTGGATTAACTTTTTGTCCCATTATTTAGCTACCTCCTTTAAAATGATTGCTACATTAGTACTTCGTCTTTTATAAGGATGGATTCTTCCACGAGTTGAGGCGTGATAACGTTTCAACGCAGGTCCTTCACTTACAACAATTGATGCAATCTTTAATTTATTTTTTTCCAACTTTGCATTATTCTCTGCATTTGCAAGAGCACTTTGAAGTGTTTTTTCGATAACGCGTGCACCGCGTTTTTGAATAACACGAAGTGCGATTAATGCATCCTCTAGAGGCAAATCGCGTACACTATCGGCAACGATTCTTACTTTTCGAGGACTAATTCTAACTTGATTTGCTTTAGCTTTAACTTCCATAATTATCTCCATTAAGTCTTACTGATCTCTCTAGCAACGACTCTTCCGTGTGTTCTAAAGGTACGAGTTGGTGCAAATTCACCAAGTCTGTGACCTACCATTGGCTCACTAACAAGAACATTAACAAAAATACGGCCATTATGAACTGCAAAAGTATGCCCTACAAACTCAGGCGGAATCTGGCACGCGCGAGCCCAGGTCTTAATTGCACCACGTGCTCCACCCTGCTTTTGCATGTTCACCTTTTTCATTAATTTTTCGTCTATATATGGTCCTTTTTTAAGTGATCTAGCCATGTTAGTTCTTGGGTTATAGTTCTTGGATCTTAGGTATTATTTTCCCTAAGACCTAACAACTACGACCTATTTTTCCTCCTCTGTAAAATATGCTTATCTGAATACTTCTTTGGTCTGCGAGTCTTACCGACAGCCTTACGTCCAGCGTAGGTCTTTGGACTTGGCATACCGATACCAGAACGACCTTCGCCTCCTCCGTGAGGGTGAGAGCGAGGATTCATCGCAACTCCACGAACAGATGGTCTAATACCCATGTGTCGTGAACGACCAGCTTTGCCAATTATCTCATTTTTCCAGTCAATATTGCCTACCTGGCCGACAGTTGCAAAACCTTGCTCTGAAACTCTTCGTACTTCACCTGATGGGAGTTTCAAGTGAATATATCCAGCCTCACGAGCTGTAATTATAGCAGCTGCACCAGCACCTCGTGCCATTTGGCCTCCACGACCTGGTGTTAGTTCTACATTATGAACAATAGTACCAAGTGGCATATTACTCATAGGTAGTGCATTCCCGACCTTAACGTCAGCCTCTTTTCCAGAACTAACGGCAGCACCCACTTTAAGTCCAACTGGAGCTAAAATATAGCGTTTTTCTCCATCTTGATAGTTAATAAGCGCTATATCACACGTACGGTTTGGATCATATTCAATCGCAACAACTTTGCCTGTTAGACCCATTTTGTCTCTTTTAAAGTCAATCAGACGTAAGAATCGTTTATGCTGGCCTCCTTGATGTCGAACTACAACTTGACCTGACGCATCACGTCCCGAATTTTTTTTCTTAACTTGTTTTAATTTTTTCATAATTATAATTAACTCAGCTAATTAAGCTGAAGCGACAATCTTATACACCGAGATCAAAAATGTCAATCTTTTGACCACTCTTAAGGGTTACAACTGCTTTTTTATAAGCTTCTTTACGCTTTTCAGTTCTTCGTACTCCAACTCGTTGGGACTTACCTTTTTGAACTACTGTCTCAATTGCAATTGGATCTACATTAAACTGAGCTTTGATTGCTTTTCTAATGGTCTCCTTATCAGCATCCTTTGCAACTCTAAAAGAGAATTTATTTTGCTTAACCAAAGCCATTGAACGCTCTGTAATGATTGGTGAGATAACAGTTAGCTTCATTTGTCACCCTTTCCAAAAGTTTTTTCTAAGGTCTCAACTGCTGATTTCATAACTAAAAGCGTTTTTGTATTTAATACTTCATACGTGTTAAGCTGATTAGCATTAACAAACGTTATTCCTTCAACATTTCTAATAGCTCTTGAAACATTTTCTGTCTTACCTGGAAGAACAACTAATATTTTTTTCTTCTTCTCATCAAGCTCTAATTTTTTAAGAGTAGCTACGAATAGCTTTGTTTTTGGTTCAATGCCTTCAAGACCATCAATAACTTTAACCTTACCTGCATTTAGCTGTGAAGTAAGAGCTGAAGCAAGGGCTACTTTTCTCATCTTTTTGGGAAAAGACATACTATAATCACGAGGTTTTGGTCCTAATGCTACACCTCCACCGACAAAGATAGGAGCAGTAATACCACCATGACGAGCACGACCAGTACCTTTTTGACGATAGATCTTACGAGTAGACCCTTTAACTTCTCCACGAGTTTTTGTGGACTGAGTGCCTTGACGCTGATTAGCAAGATAAACACGAACTGCCTGAAGCATAATTTGCTTGTTTACCTTTGAACCAAAAAGTTCAGTTGGCAACTCCATTGAAGTTTTCGCCTTTCCTGTTAAGTCAAAAACGTCGACCTTTACACCTTTAGTAGGAACTTTTCCTGTTTTTACCGTAGTAGCTTCTACTTTAACTGGCTTATCCTGAGCTGGACGAAGGACTTTCTTTACGGATGTCTTTTTAACACTAGCCATTGTTTTGTTCCTCCTTTGTCTCAGCCGCATTTGAAATGGTTTCTTCTGGGTTTTCTGCTACTACTTCATCTTGAGTTTTGTTTGCTTCTACTGCTACTGCCTCTTCCTTAACTTCTTCAACAGTTGCATCAGCTGGAGCTGTAACTGCGACATCTTTAACAACTTCCTCTGTTGTCTGGACTGAGGCTGCTTCTTCTAGCTTAAAAAGCGGAACAAAGTTTTTCTCTTTGGTCTCTCCCACTTTAGTAACTTTTATAACACCATTAAGTATTCCTGGAATAAGTCCACTAATCAGTAACGTCTTGTCTGTAGGATTCACGTCAATAATCATTAAATTCTTAACTGTTACCGTATCGCGACCCATATTTCCTGCCATTCTTTTACCTTTATAAACTCTACCTGGAGTAGTTCCTGATCCAATTGATCCTGGGGCACGATGACGATCTGATTGGCCGTGTGTCTTAGGTCCTCCTCTAAAGTTATAACGCTTAATACCACTAGCAAATCCTTTACCTTTAGAGGTACCAGTAACGTCTACGATATCTCCTGCTTTAAAGATATCTTCTACCTTAAGAGAGGTTCCTAATTCGAGCCCCTCAGTACTATTAGCACGTACTTCCCCGAGAACTTCAGGAACATAATCAAGCTTGGCAGCCTTTGCTTCACCAAAAAGGGCTTTGGTTGTTTTTTTTGTTTTACCAAAGCCCAATTTAACTGCTGTGTAGTTGTCGCGTTCTGGATTCTTAAGTCCCATGATGACATTAGTATCAGCCACAACAAGAGTAACCGGAATTCGAGTTCCATCTTCAAGAAAACGTTGTGTTTGCTGTGCTTTTTTTCCAAATAATGTATTCATATTTTTATTTCCCAAAAAAAAAAGATAGCCCCTAGGCTACCTCTATCTCTGTTTTTAGGCCCCATGTAGGCTTTTTATACCTTAATCATATTTTTTAACTCGTTTGGGCATGCAATTATGTATGTAGTCTATGACTACATTTTAATCTCTACGTCTACTCCTGCTGGTAACTCAAGATGAGTCAAACTATCAATGGTCTTGTCTGTCGGAGATACAATGTCAATTAAACGCTTATGGACCTTAATTTCGAAATGATCACGAGCATTTTTATCAACAAATGGAGATTTATTGACTGCGTAGACGCTACGCTGAGTAGGAAGAGGGACGGGTCCCACGATTTTAGCACCGGTTCTTATAGCGGTATCTAAAATTTGCTGACACGTAGAGTCAATGACTCTCGCATCGTAACTTTTTAAACGGACACGGATTCTTCCTTTTGGCATGAATATTCTCCTAACAGACAGTCAATGTGCTATACCTTTCTAGTAGAACTAGATCGGCACTATTTTATTTTAAGATTTTGGTGATAACACCAGCGCCAACTGTACGGCCACCCTCACGGATAGCAAAACGGACGCCTTCTTCAAGAGCTACAGGAACGATAAGCTTAACAGTCATTTTAGTTGTGTCTCCAGGCATTACCATTTCTACACCGTCTGGGAGAACAGTCTCACCAGTTACATCTGTAGTTCGGATATAGAACTGAGGACGGTAACCTTTAAAGAATGGTGTATGACGACCGCCTTCTTCTTTAGTAAGGATATATGCTTCTGCTTCAAATTCTGTGTGAGGAGTAATAGATCCAGGCTTAGCAAGTACTTGTCCACGCTCTACGTCGGCTTTTTCAACTCCACGGAGAAGAAGACCAACGTTATCTCCAGCTTGACCTTGATCAAGTTGCTTTCTAAACATTTCTACTCCAGTTACAACTGAGTTAGTTGTAGCTTTCATTCCGACGATCTCAATAGGATCATTGATTTTAACGACTCCACGCTCGATACGTCCAGTTACAACTGTTCCGCGTCCTTTGATAGAGAAAACGTCCTCTACAGGCATAAGGAATGGCTTGTCTAGATCACGCTCTGGAGTCGGGATATATTCATCAACAGTCTTCATGAGCTCCATGATCTTTTCTTCATACGCTGGATCTCCTTCGAGTGCTTTAAGAGATGAGCCACGGATAATTGGTACAGTGTCACCTGGATATTTATATTTAGTTAAGAGCTCACGAACTTCCATCTCAACGAGATCCAAAAGTTCTTCGTCTTGAACCATGTCACATTTGTTAAGATAAACAACAATCGCTGGAACTCCTACTTGATAAGCAAGAAGAATGTGTTCACGGGTCTGAGGCATTGGGCCATCAGGAGCAGAGACAACAAGGATTGCTCCGTCCATTTGAGCGGCTCCTGTAATCATGTTCTTGATATAATCAGCATGCCCTGGAGCGTCAATGTGAGCGTAGTGACGTTTTTCAGTTTCGTATTCGATGTGAGAAATATTAATCGTAACTCCACGAGCTTTTTCTTCTGGAGCGTTATCGATATCTTCGTATTTTTTAGCTTCTCCACCGCCGTGCTTTGATAACACAGTAGCGATAGCTGCAGTTGTAGTAGTCTTACCATGATCAACGTGACCAATGGTTCCGATATTTACGTGTGGTTTGTTTCGAGAAAATGATGCCATATATTTATTATCCTTTAAGAAAAAAATAACCCCATCTGTTTCAATGAGATTATGTGTATGATACTACATTTACGCTTAAGCGTCAATACCCTAATTCACGACTGACTTGAGGCTAAATTATGCTTGAGAATTACCTCTATTTCAAAGTTAAAACTTAGAAATAGGAATACGCCCAATATGCAAAAGATCCCACCCCATGTTTCTTAAGATAATCTTGTTTTCTTTTAACAGATGTCTCATCTTCAAACCAGATAATGTGCCGCTCTGAATCACTATCCTGATATGAGGCTTTCGTCTCTGATGAGACTGTATCCCGCTCCCATTCACATTTAAGGTGCTTACAGCTATCAAGAACACTAGCCTTAATATCCTTTAAAGAAATAGCCTCACCAGTATCTGATGCCTTACCATTTTCATCTACTGGCCAGTCATACCCATACATACCAAATACAACAGTAATTTTCTTAAGCGGCATGGCGTCTGCATAATTATTGATCATATGCTCAAAATCATATCCATAAGTATCTTCTCCCGCTAAAGGGAAATTTGGGCCGGGATTTCCTTTAGCTTTGGAAAAATCATACGCCATAATATACACACGATCACTACTTTTTGAGAGCTTTTGTATATCAAATGGCCGTAAGCGATAAAAAGAATCTCCATAAGCAGTAATGCCGTATGTTAAATGAGCAGCATGGACTCGATCATAAAATGAAGTGTTAAAAGCAGTAATTTGATCGACCAACGATGTGAATGGAAGAGCAGAGATCTCGATATTAAGAACTATTCCACTAAAGCTATTATCTTTTGCAGTACTAATTGCTTCACTAATTACTCTTTCTTGCGCAGCCTTATCTTTGAGGATGGCAAAATTAGTAGTGCTATTTGTCATACCAATAGTAAGGAGAGTATTCTCTCTACCCGTTGCTTTTACGAAGGTTGATAATCTCTTGTATCCCTCGTCAAATGTATCAATTCCGTCAGTTGATGCATTAACACCAAAGTAAACTAGGTCTTGATATGATGGCGGTGTAAAACTACTGCCAACACTCCAGTAAGGAACAAAAATAGCTTCATCGATTTGCTTGGCAGCGGGTCCTGTAGGAGTAGGGCTCGGAAGTCCCTGCGTGGTAGGCTGGGCTGAGAGAGCAGAGTCTATTTTTTGACGAAATAATTTTACACCGTAGCCTACAGTAATAATAAGCAATATACTTAAGATAAGAGCTGCAAATAGTTTTTGCATAGATTACTATTATACCTCGTCTTTAATGAGGATGTTTGGAGTTACTTATTCCGAATAAGAAAGTATTCTTCTTTAGGACGATTCTTTTTATTCTTCAAGACTCTTTCTACGTCCTGAATCTGAGAATGATGACAATGCATCGCAGTTAGCTTTTTATCCCAGACCTTTGAGATATCCACAATCTCATGAACTTCATTCCTCGTATAACCATCAGGAAAGTAAACAAAATAATCTCCCATCTTGTCACTTTCTTCTTTAGAAGTAACATAGTACATCAATTTTTTAATAAAAGAGTATTGCCTAAAGACAAATGATGTAACAAAAGAGACTACAATATGATCAATATGTCCTGACACTCCATGCATTTCAAATGTGAGAAGTATCTCAGGGCGGAGTTCTTCTACCTTCTTTTTTATATCTTCTGCTAGCTGATGGTAAATGCTATTACAGAGTGTTCCGTCCTCATAGCCTAAGAAAAAGACGTCTTTAATACCTAAAGTTTGGGCAGACCTAAGTACCTCTTTCCGACGGATTTGGCCTATTGATAATTTCTCCTCTTTTGTTTTGCCTGCTGCCTCACCACTTGTTACACAGATCAGATATACTTCAGAATTCTCTGCTAATGTTGCGAGTGTTCCTGAAGGGCCTAAAGCCTCATCATCTGGGTGAGCAAAGACTGCAATAACTTTCTTCATTTACTTCTATATACTATAGATATCAATAAAACTCAACAAAGCCTTGAATCTTACAGAGAAATAATCCATACTAGAGCTATGTCACGCAACCCTAAATCTCTTGTACTTGTACTTGCTCAAAGTCTACTGCTTCTTCATCTTTTCTTAACAGGTCCTGTCATTCCCACAAATCTTCTTAGTAGCATTCTTGAGTTAGGAGGAATCGGTCTTGGCCTTTGGTCGTTGTGGTCAATGCGCATTACCGCTATTCAAATCACTTCAGATGTAGCTCCTGATAGTAATTTAGTAACTGATGGTCCATTTGAATTTGTGAGACATCCCATGTATCTTGCAGTTATTTTGGTATCATTGGGTCTATTATTGAATGGGATTACTACACTGAGAATACTATCTGCACTTCTTTTAGCAATGAATTTAGTAATTAAAGCAAATTATGAAGAGATACTTTTAGTTAAATACTTTAGAAAGAATTATGAAGACTATCAGAAGAAGACGAAGAGATTTATTCCCTTTATTTATTAGCTCGTTCTAACGCAAGTTGAATCAACTTATCAATGAGCTGAGGATATGATACTCCGCTTGCTTCCCACAATTTAGGATACATACTTATGTTAGTAAATCCTGGTATGGTATTTACTTCATTCAAATAAATTCTCCCTGTCTCTCTATCTAAAAAGAAATCAACTCTTGCCATACCATCTACACAGAGAACTTCACAAGCTTTAATCGCTAACTCCTTAATAAGTCTCGTCTGATCGTTCGTTAACTCAGCGGGGATCACTAAATGTGCACCATTTTCGTCAATGTACTTCGCATCGTAATCGTAGAATTCGTGAGTAGGGATAATCTCACCTGGAATGGACGCGACTTTATCATCATTACCCAAAACTGAACACTCGATCTCTCGAGCAGGAATGCCTTGTTCAATAAGAACTTTGCGATCATGCTTGAATGCTTCATTAATTGCTTGTCGAAACTCTGATTCTTTGGAGACTTTTGAGACACCAATCGACGAACCAGCATTAGCAGGCTTAACAAAGAAGGGAAGACCAAGCTTTTTTTTAACCTTGGTAAAACTCATCTTTCCCTCATCTTTTTTTTGAAAAACCAAAAATATTACAATCGGAATTCCAGCATCTCGCAGTAATCGTTTCATGACATCTTTATCCATCCCGACAGCTGATCCCAGCACGTCAGCACCGATAAAAGGAATTCCCATCAACTTTAATAGCCCTTGCACTGTTCCATCCTCACCATACATACCATGGAGGACAGGGAAAACGACATCCAATTTTTCTGAGGCAAGTGATTCTTGAGGAAGAGTATGAGACGATTGAACCTTATCAGGCAAGGCGGAGTAACTCTTCATTGCAACCTGCTGAAAAGCTTTGTTATCTAGAGTCAACCATTTTCCTTTTTTACTAATTCCAATGAGGACAGGATCATAAATAGCTTTGTCTAAAGCCTCATAGACATTTTTGGCTGATTGAATAGAAACCTCATGCTCTGTTGACTGTCCGCCAAAAATAATCCCTATTCTGATTTTTTTGCTCATTGAAAAGCTATAGTAGCGCTTTAAGAAGAAATCTGCAAACTAGGCTTCGACGCGGCCGGTGAAAGTGGATTTAGCAACCATCTGCTCAACGAGGTTGCGAGGAACGATATCATAGTGACTTGGCTCCATGTAGTATGAAGCACGACCTTGAGACATACTGCGGATCTGAGTTGCATAACCTGACAACTCTGCAAGCGGAACAAGAGCATTAATGATAGTTGCACGAGAGCGCTCTTCAGTACCGATAATTTGTCCACGCTTACTAGAAAGATCTCCCATCACATCTCCCATAAATTCAGAAGGAGTTGTTACTTCAACTTTCATAATAGGCTCTAATAGTCCCATCTCAACTTTTTTCGATGCAGCTTGGATCGCTTGAGAAGCAGCGATTTTAAAGGCTACTTCGGAAGAGTCAACTTCATGGTATGAACCGTCATAGCACGCAACCTTTACGTCAACAATTGGATAGCCAAGTAGTACCCCATTCTCTAGAGTCTCCCAGACTCCTTTTTCAACTGCTTTGACGAACTCTGCAGGGATTGCTCCTCCTTTAATCTCACTCACAAATTCATTACCTTCTCCGCGTTGTTTTGGCTCAATACGAAGCCAGCAATGACCAAATTGTCCACGACCTCCGGACTGCTTGATGTATTTACCTTCAGCTGATACCTGAGATTGGAAAGTCTCTTTGTACGCAACCTGAGGCGCACCGGTATTTGCCTGGACATTAAATTCACGCTTCATGCGGTCTACCATAACTTCAAGCTGCAATTCACCAATACCTGAGATGATCGTTTGACCTGTCTCATGATTAGTCTTAACTGAAAAAGTTGGATCTTCTTCGGTTAACCTCTTAATTGCATAACCCATTTTTTCCTGGTCTGATTTAGTCTGAGGCTCAATAGCAAGTGAGATAACTGGCTCGGGGAAGGATATTTTTTCTAGAACAATTGGTTTTGCCTCATCACAAAGTGTATCTCCTGTACCTGTATCCTTAAGCCCAACAATAGCCACGATTTCCCCAGAATATGCTTCTTTTATCTCTTCGCGCTCGTTAGCATGCATCAGAAGGAGGCGACCAACACGCTCTTTTATTCCTTTAGTACTATTATAGACATATGAGCCTGACTCAATCTTTCCTGAATAAACACGGAAATAGGTAATCTTTCCGACATGAGGATCATTCTGAATTTTAAAAGCAAGACCAGAGAAAGGGGTTTCTGGAACTAATTCTCTTGTTTCTTCCTCACCAGTTTTTGGATTAGTACCTTTTACTTCTTTAAGATCAACAGGTGAAGGAAGATAATCCAAAACTGCATCGAGAAGCGGTTGGACCCCTTTATTACGGAGTGATGTACCTGCATAAATTGGAACTAATTTATAGGCGATAACTGCAGCACGAAGAGATTTCTTTAACTCGTCTACCGTTGGTTCTTCACCACCAAGGTATTTCTCAAGCATCGCATCATCAGTCTCAGCGATTTTCTCAATAAGCTTTGAACGATACTCTTCAACTTGATCTTTCATGTCTTCTGGAATGTCTGTTCCAAGTTCAAATTTTGCACCTAACTCATCAGAACCCCATTTAATGGTTTGGCGGGTAAGAAGATCAACATTACCTACATAAGTATTCTCGCTACCTATTGGAAGTACCATGATTGCTGGATTTGCTCCAAGTCTATCTTCAATGCTTTTTACCGTTGCTAGGAAATCAGCTCCTAATTTATCCATCTTATTGACAAAACAAATACGTGGGACCTTGTACTTATCTGCTTGACGCCAAACTGTCTCTGACTGTGACTGAACACCTTCTTCAGCATCAAGCACTGTGATGCCTCCATCAAGTACACGAAGTGAACGTTCTACTTCAGCTGTGAAGTCAACGTGGCCAGGAGTGTCGATAATATTAATACGATGATCTTTCCAAAATGTAGTAGTAGCAGCTGAAACAATAGTAATTCCGCGTTCTTTTTCCTGCTCCATCCAGTCCATCTGGGTATTACCTTCGTCAATATCCCCGATCTTATAGGTGCGGCCTGTATAAAAAAGGATACGCTCAGTTGTGGTAGTTTTACCCGCGTCAATGTGGGCAATAATGCCAATATTGCGGATCTTATCTAAAGGTACTTGTCTTTTAGTATCTGCCATAGAAATAAAAATCCCGTTGATCGGGATGAGTAGAGTATACCATACTTACGAGCACCTCGCTACGGGGAAATTTATCTCGAATTTGCTTTACTTTTTGAGTGAAAATACCTAGACTAAAAATAGGCTGATTCCTCTCGGCTTCTTTCGTGTTGCTGAGGATTTTGCTCACTGTCATGGACACCAGAAAAGGTCTAACTATCAACTTGATGAAAAAGAAGGGAACACCTTCTTTAGATGTCTTTATTCATTGGGCTATAACTGGGGGAAGATTTCTCGTCATCTTAACCGAGACGATTGCATTAGGAGCCTTTCTCTACAGATTTAATCTCGATCGCCAAATTGTAGATTTAAATGACCTGATCAAGCAGCGCCAACAGATTGTGGTAGCGGTCTCGAGTAATGAAAAACTTTTTAGACAAATCCAAGACACGCTTACTCAAGCAACCCATCTTAATGAAAATGTACTTGTCATTCCTACACAGTTAAGTGATATACAAAACCTCGCTGAGAAAAATAATATTACGATTACTCTCTTAAATATCAGCCCTGAGCTTCTGCATGTTGAATTCACAACTGGCTCACTTGATAACTTAAAAAACTTCATTAGTGATCTCGAAAAAAGAAAAGATATTAAGGATATTAGTATCGACCGAATTGAAGACAGGATCTCGAGTGCAGAACTTGAGGCAGAGGTCTCCTGTAATCTAATCCCTCCTAAAGTAACTGTCAAAGGTCTTGCACCTACACCGGTATCAGGGGAGGCAGCACAATGAAAATAAATACCAATGTCTTACATAATTTTCCCAAAGATAAGTATCTTGCCTATATCCGATCACTTCCAAATTTCAGAGAAGAAAAATTTCAGTCCTATGCAACAATTATTCTGACATTAATTGCTATTTGTTTGTTTGGCCTTTTTGCGATAGCTCCTACCTTAGGTACCATCTCACAGCTTAAAAAGACACTAAGTGATGACAAATTCTTAGCTGATTCTCTCCAAACAAAAATTACAAACATGTCGCAGCTCCAAGATCAATACAACACCTTATCATCCCAACTCCCAATTCTTTATGCAGCTATTCCAAAGACATCAAGTACTAGTGTCCTCTCAGGAAAAATTCGAACGCTGGCTGCCAACTCTCGCCTTACTGTCTTACAACTCAATATAAGCGGAGTTGAGGTTGCCTCCTCTAAGAAATCGGTAAGCGTGCTTACTCCAATAGGAATTGTCGGAACATTTCAAGGAAATCAAGATGACTTTGAAACATTTACTAAAAAACTCGTAGGAATTGACCGCATGATAACGCTTGATGGGGTCAGCACATCCAGGATAAAAACACAGGAGGGTATTATCTATCAGTTAAATATTAGAGCAACAGCTTATTATCGACCATGAAACCAGAACAGCAAAAAAACTTACTTTATATCCTTGTCCCTTCAGCAATATTAGTTATTCTCTGGATTATTTTTAGTGTTTATAATAAGTCTGTTAAGTCAACTATTTCTTCGACTCAAACTCAAGCCATCGAATCAATCTCTCCTTCTTTTCCAACAGAGGTACTTTCAGATTTGAAAAAAAGGCAATCTATTGAACCACTCTTTGCCATTGATAGCATTCCAAGTACAGAAAGTTCTGAATCTGGTACGCTTAATCCAAGTCCTACCCCAACACCAAGTACAACTGAACAAGCGCCTATAGCAACAAATTCTGGGGAGGAAAGATAGCTTTACTATGCAAAACTCACTATTACACAAGAGAATCCCGACATTATTTGGACTGTTGTTATTGATCGCTGGATTTTTTGCTATTAATTACGCAGTAAATCATACAGTGTTCTTTATCACTCAAGCATCACCTACGTATACACCTGAAGAGATACGTGTAACAAATCTTACCGATACTTCATTTACCATTTCCTACGTCACACAGGATAGCGTCTTAGGAACCCTTACCTACGATACAACTCCTACAGGGAATAAAGTTGCTCTTGATGATCGGGATCAGCAATCAGGTACACCCCAGCCATACCTAACTCATCACATCACTGTTAAGAATTTGTCACCTGATACCACGTATTACTATTCAATCCTTTCATCCAATAAAACATTTCTTGATAAGGATAAGCCATTTAGTGTGAAAACTCTCACTTCACTAACTGAGGATCCTTCTCGACAGACTCCCATCGTTGGAACAGTTGCCAATCCTGATGGAAGCCATGATAACAACACGATTGTTCTCCTGGTAACTGATGGAGCTCAAACTCTCTCAACTCTGACGAAATCTGATGGAACTTTTATTATGCCTCTCAATGCACTTCGTGCAAGTGACTTTTCAAAGTATATTTCTTTCACCCCTGACTCTCTTATTAAGCTTCTTGTTGAAAATCCCAAAGGAAAAGCAACGGTGTCCGTTCTGGCCAGCCAAATAAACCCTGTTCCACTCATAACACTTAACAACTCCTACGACTTTACTACGTCTGTACAAGGAGAGATATCTCCTGTGCCAATTGCATCCAATTCAGCTGATACAGCTTCCTTTCCATCATTTTCAGCAACAGAGGCAGGGCCTAAGGAACCAGCAATTGCGAGTCCAGATAGAAATGAAGAACTCCACGATTCACAACCTCAGTTTGAAGGTACCGCTCTTCCTAATACGGAAGTTCAGATTGAAATTCACTCAAATGATCCTATCTCTACCACAGTCACCTCAAATAGTAATGGGTCATGGTCTTACCGTCCACCAACCAAACTTGATCCTGGTGAACATACTATTACTATAAAGACCAAAAACAGCCAGGGTATTCTCCAGACCATTACCCGTAACTTCACCGTTTTTGCGGAAGGAAGTCAATTCACAGAACCCTCTGTTTCTCCCGTTCAACCAACAGCTACACCATTACCTGAAATAACCATAACTCCTACACCTACTCCAACACTTACGCCTACTCCTATTGCATCCCCAACTGCTACTCCTATTCTTGTACCATCTGATATTCTGACGCAGCCACCTCAACCAATAACTACGTCTCCGGGTAGCTCAATAACAATTATTTCAGGTATACTAGGAACTCTTGCAATTGGAGCTGGCGCACTATTACTATTAATTGCACGAGGCACACTATGAGAATTGGCATAATTGGAGCTGGCTTTACGGGGCTTGCTGCAGCATACGAATTACAAAAGGCAGGCAACGATGTAACTATTATTGAAAAAGATAACGCTCCAGGTGGTCTAGCAATAGGCTATAGTGAGAAGAACTGGGATTGGACATTAGAAAAGCACTATCATCATTGGTTCACGAGTGATGACTTTGTTCTTAATCTCGCTAAAGACATAAATCACAAAATAATTGTCAAACGACCTAAAACATCTGTTTTCATTAAGAATCAGCTTTATGAGCTCGATTCGCCAAAGGCTATTTTGGCCTTTCCCCTCCTGCCTATGGTTGATAAGATTCGAATGAGTGCTGTATTAGCATTTCTCAAATTTGATCCTTTCTGGAAACCCTTAGAAAAATTAAATGCAGTTAAAGTATTGACCAAAACCATGGGGGAAAAAGCATTCTCTATGCTCTGGGAACCTCAGCTCCGCAATAAGATGGGAAAGTATGCCGATGAGATCTCACTAGTGTGGTTTTGGACTCGAATCAATAAACGCACTCCTTCTCTTGCTTACCCCGAAGGAGGATTTTTGTCTTTTGCCAAACACCTTGCAGAAGTTATTGAAAAAAAGAAAGGAACTATCCTTTACTCTACCGAAACCATTGCTATTAAGGACGATAACAAAGTTACTGTCACTATTAAGTTGGGAGGAAAACAGAAAGATCTCCAATTCGATAAAGTCATTGTAACATTACCTACATTTCTTTTTCTTAATCTAGCTCCTCAACTACCCGAAAGCTACAGGGAGAAAATGGTAAGACTACGAGGCCTTGGGGCAACAAATATGGTCCTAAGGCTTAAAGAGCAATTTATGCCAGACACTACGTATTGGCTAAGCATTTGTGAAAAAGATTCACCTGTAATGGTAGTTGTTGAGCATACAAATTTGATGGATAAAAGTCATTATAATAATGAACATCTTCTCTACGTTGGTAATTATCCTGAGCCAACAAGCAAAGAATTTACTATGCCAAAAGAAGATCTCCTTAAAAAATATGATGATGTACTATTAAAAATAAACCCTAACTATAAAGCCAATTTAATTGATTACGATGTGTTCAGAGCACCGTTCGCACAACCAATCGTACCGACAAATTATTCCCGTCTTATTCCTCCTTTTACAACCCCTTTGGAACACGTATTCCTAGCTAACATCGAACAGGTTTATCCATGGGACAGAGGAACTAACTATGCCGTAGAACTTGGCCAGAAAATTGCTTCTATCGTATCAGCGTAAAAAGTCTATGATACATTCACGCCTTCTTTTTGATAGAAAAACCAAAATTACTCTCCTCATTATTATTCTTATCGCTTCCTTCTTCAGATTCTTTAACCTGAATTGGGATTTAGGACAC
Organism: Candidatus Levyibacteriota bacterium; assembly: GCA_039809285.1. Classification (GTDB taxonomy): domain Bacteria; phylum Patescibacteriota; class Microgenomatia; order Levybacterales; family UBA12049; genus JACROF01. The sequence continues at coordinate 5,087 of JBDHUU010000002.1, read as the reverse complement.
TTTTTCCACCCAGATGAAAGAAACATTGCCAATGCTGTAAGTCAGATTCAGTTGTTTTCTCAGATGGATCCTAAATTCTATGCATATGGAGGATTTGTTATTTATCTTTATAAGTTTACCGCCGATATCCTTGTAGCACTCCTCCATAATCCGAGTATTGCTCATGATTGGGGATGGATTAATATCATAGGACGATCTTATTCAGCATTTTTCTCAACACTAACTATTATTCCGCTTTATTTTTTATCTTCAAAACTTTTTAATAAGTATGTTGGTTTTCTTGCGTCAATCTTCTATGCCTTAACTGTCTCCTCAATTCAGACTGCTCATTTTTCTACCACAGAAAATCTTCTCACTTTCTTAATAACACTTATTACTTGTCTGGCGATTATCTTTTATGAACATCCTTCTTTAAAAAAGTCGTTACTTATTGGAGTAATTGTAGGCATTGCAGTTGCAACTAAAACAACCGGCATTTCATTTATTGTGGCACCATTTTTTGCTCTCGCAATTCTTTTTGTTAAAAAGAAATTATCGATTACAAAAAGTGCTAGCTATTTCTTACTCATTGGTATTAGCGGATTTTTAACATTCTGTCTTTTCTCTCCGTACACTTTTCTGAATTTTTCAAAATTTATGGAATCTATGCATTATGAAAACAGTGTAGTTCTCGGAACTAATCCTGTTGTCTACACACTCCAATTCCTGCATACTCCCGTCTATCTTTTCCAGTTAAAAAATACTCTATGGCAGCTTGGTATTTTTGCTATAGCCGCACTAGTGGGAACAATTATTACGACAGCTAAAGAAATTCGTAAAAAGCACTGGCTTTTTATTATTTTTATTTCGTTCCCTATACTTTATTTTCTATATGTTGGCTCGTGGTATACCAAGTTTAACCGGTATATGATTCCGATTTTCCCTTTTATTATCATATGCGGAGCAAATCTTCTCTACCTTCTTACCAAGAGATATCACCGACTCGGACATGTCATCATAGGACTTATTATTCTGGCAAGTGGAATATATGCCACTGCATTCCTTTCAATCTATGCTAGGGAACAGACGAGAATCTCTACATCAAAATGGATCTATTCCCATATTCCCGAGAATAGTTTTATTTTATCCGAGCACTGGGATGACGGCCAGCCCATACCGCTTCCTGAAGGATCTCCGGACAGGTATCGAACTCTTTCCCTTGCAATTTATGACCAAGATAATGACGCTAAAGTAGCTTATTATGCAGATTACCTTTCTCAAGCAGATTATCTAACGATAAACTCACGACGCTTGTATGGAACGCTGCTTCATCTTCCTGAAAAATATCCACTCACGAAACGTTACTACGAACTGCTTTTCTCAGAAAAGTTGGGTTATGAAAAAGTTGCTGAGTTTTCCTCTTACCCACAACTCTTTGGTATTAGTCTTAATGATGACAGCAGCGAAGAGACATTTCAGGTTTATGACCATCCTAAGACCTTTATTTTTAAAAATATCTCTCATTTCTCTCCTGAGAAAATACAATCAATCCTCCTTGCTAAGTAAGAAAAGTCTATTTATATTGTCATTTAAGGAAAAACAATAGTAGAATAGACCACATGTCAAAAAGAGTCCTTATCACTGGGGGAACTGGGTTTTTGGGAGTACATTTAGCCAGAAAATTTGTAAAAGAAGAATGGGATGTAGTTCTTCTGGATATCGCACCTCTTGATGCAAAAGACCTTATTAATAAAGTAAGCGTTATCCAAGGAGATATCAGGAATAAAAAAACAGTAACAAAATCTCTAAAAGGTATTACCCATATTGTCCATGCCGCAGCCGCACTTCCTATTCAAAGGTCAAAAAAGAAAATCTTTAGTACTAACGTTGATGGTACAAAAAATGTTCTTAATGCAGCTCTTGAACACAAAATAGAGCGGGTAGTTTTTATTTCAACAACAGCCGTCTATGGGGTACCAAGACATCTTCCTGAAACAGAAGAAAGTTCTCTCAATCCAATAGGATATTATGGAGAATCAAAAAGAAAGGCAGAGTCTCTTTGCAAAGAATTTATGGAAAAAGGTCTTGAGGTCAACATTATCCGACCGAAGACATTCCTGGGACCTGAAAGACTAGGAGTATTTGCTTTATGGTTTGAAGCAATTTATACAGGGCATCGTGTCTTTATATTAGGAAAGGGGAGAAATAAGTATCAGCTTTTAGCTGTTAGTGATGTCGTTGATGCTATTTATAAAGCTTTAACAAGTACTGTTACTAATGAAATTTTTAATATAGGTGCTAAGGATTTTCAGACATGGCGCAAAGACCTACAATTTATTATTAGATCCGAAAAATCGAGGTCTAAAATTACTGGATTACTTGTTCTCCCTACACAGATTATACTTAAGATTCTAGAGCTCTCTCGACTCTCACCTCTTGCAGCCTGGCATTATAAGACAATGCCAGTTGATTCATATGTTTCAACAGAGAAAGCAGAAAGATTACTCAACTGGCGTGCTAAGAAATCCAATAAGGACCTTTTGTTGGAGAGTTATTTATGGTACAAGAAAAATAGGAACAAAATTCAGACCAGAACAGGGAATACCCACCGTGTTAACTGGAACTTTCAGCTTCTCAAGCTACTATCTAAGATTTGAGAATTTTTTATGACACGTATTGGCTTTGATTTAGACAAAATATTTATTGATTATCCCCCCCTTGTACCAGATGGCTTAATTGACCATCTTTATAAGAAAAAAGCAAACGGAACACTTCTTTATCGAATGCCCTCTCGTCCAGAACAATTCATTCGACAGCTCTCACACACTCCTTATTTTCGACCACCTATTATACCGAATATAAAATTTCTTAAGTCATTATCTAAAAAAAAGTATGAACTCTTTTTAATCTCAAGTAGATTTGGCTTCCTTCAAAAGCAAACGCTATCTCTTATGAAACATTTAGAACTTGACCTAGTTTTTGATGCAATGTATTTCAATTTTGATAATCTCCAGCCACACATATTTAAAGATAAAACACTCAAAGAACTCTCACTTGATATATATGTTGATGACGATATTCATCTTCTTAAGTATGTCGCTAAAAATAATAAAAAGACAAAGCTATTTTGGCTTCATCCTACTCTTTCTGCCACACATCTTCCTGAGAATATAACACAAATTGTTCAGTTATCTGATATTCTTGCTTAGTATGCTTGGTGACTTTATTTTTGGATTTCAATGGTGGATTGTCCTTCTCCTCATCGGTGTCATCTTTACACCGATTACCTATTACCTCTTCCCAAATTTTGTTGATAGAGGATATATCTTTAGTAAAAGTATAGGGATATTATTTCTCTCCTATTTAATGCTCCTTGTAGGAATCGTTCATATACTTCCATTTTCTTTTTTTAGTCTTGTACTTCTCCTTGTTCTTTGTGCAGTACTCTCTATTTTCGCTGCAAAGAAATATGGATTATGGCTCCCGCTCCTTAAAGATCTAAAACCTCTGAGCAAATGGATCGTTATTGAAGAAGTCTTTTTCCTTATCATTTTTATCTTTTTTTCCTATGTTCGTTCGTTTGCTCCCGATATCAATGGTCTTGAGAAATTCATGGACTATGGCTTTGTTAATTCAATTCTGAGAACCACATATTTTCCTCCAAAAGATATGTGGTTTACTCCTCTTTCAATTAACTATTATTACTTTGGTCATTTTATAACTGCAGTCTTAACAAAATTATCTCTCCTTGAGTCTAATTACACATTTAATTTAATGATTGCTACCATTGCCGGCCTTACTTTCGCCAGCTCATTCTCAATAGGAATTAACCTTTATCACAAAGTAGCTGAAAAGGTTGGGTTTTTTAAAATAATTATCGTTGGTATTCTTTCCGGACTACTAGTAACGTTTGCGGGAAATTTGCATGTTTTGTACACGCTTTTTCTCCCTTATGAGAATGAGCACCCAGCTCCATTCTGGCAGCTAGTCTTCTCACCTCAGACTTTTCCTAATTCGTATTGGTACCCAAATGCCACACGCTTTATCTACCACACCATTCATGAGTTCCCTATCTACTCATGGACTGTTTCAGATCTTCATGGACATGTAACTGATATCCCTTTTGTTCTTTTGACTATTGCTTTTATCTATTCACTTTTTCTGGGATATAAAAAAATGTCTCATGAGAAGAAGACTCCTAAGACAAAAAAATTACTTAATACTTATTACCATATTATCCGCAGAGATCTTCCCCTGTCTCTAGTCCAAACAATGATCTTAAGTCTTCTTTTAGCAGTAATGTACATGACAAATGCATGGGATGGGCTTATCTACTTCTTACTCGCCTTACTCCTCATTGCCTATCTCAACTGGAAAGAATTATCTCAAGCAAGTCTCTCAATTATCCAAAAGTTGCTCAACTTTGTTCTTGGACTTATTGTCCCAAGCGTAGTGTTAGGACTTGGCCTGCTTATTTTTTCTCTTCCATTATCACTCTTTTTCAAACCATTTGTCTCTGGGATTGGAATCCTTTGTGCACCATCATTTTTAACATCCATTGGTCATATTGGTCCATTACTTTTTGAACCTAACCACTGCCAACATTCTCCTTGGTGGCAGTTAGCAACCCTTTATGGGTTTTTCTATTTCTTCATCATTCTTCTCTTTATAGCTTTTATTAAAATTAAACGCTTAACAAAGTCTGACATTTTTATCTTAATGCTCACCTTAATTGCAACGCTTCTTATCATCGTTCCAGAATTTATGTATGCAAAAGATATTTATCCTGATCACTACCGGGCAAATACAATGTTTAAACTTGTCTTCCAATCTTTTATTATGCTGTCTTTGGTAACAGGATACGCGATTAGCAGAATTTCTATCGCTCTTAAGATTAAAAAGACTTTGCTGACAAGACTTATGTACATAATCTTCTTTTTTATTACCCTCTGTCTTCTCACTGCTGTCTTTACCTATCCATACTTTGCTATTGTCTCTTATTATGGAAACCTAAAAACATATTATGGCCTGAATGGAACAAAATACTTAGACACGAAATATCCAAACGATGCTAAAGCAATTGCATGGCTTAATAAGAATATGAAAGG
>JBDHUU010000001.1:0-26959 GCA_039809285.1 Candidatus Levyibacteriota bacterium | reverse complement strand
AAGCGTCTCGGAGTTTGACAATATCCGCCGTAACGGTATGATCGCAATTAAGCTCGATACCGGAGATGAGCTCGTGTGGAGTAAGATCTCAACGGGAGATGATGATGTGCTCTTGGTGACACGCCAAGGAAAAGCAATTAGATTTTCCGAAAAATCTGTAAGACCTCTAGGACGTGGAACTATTGGCGTCCGAGGTATCAAACTTATTCCTGGAGATGAAGTAATCAGTATGGATGTTCTCAACAAAGGGGATGTCACAGCCGAACTTCTTACTATTATGGAAAATGGGCTAGGCAAGAAGACAATCGTTACCCAATTCCCTAAGCAAGAAAGGGGAGGGCAGGGCGTAAAAGTTGCTAAAGTAAGTGACAAGACAGGCAATGTTGCAGTATCCCAGATTATTCCACCTAATAGTGAAGAGCTTATTATTACCAGTAAGCGCGGACAAGTCGTAAAGTTAGAAATCGTCTCCATTCCTCGACTTCATCGTGATACACAAGGAGTAATCCTTATGCGCTTCTCAAATCCTGCTGATCGTGTGGCAGCTGCCACTTGTGTCAAAAAAGCTTAAATAAATTAAGTTAACATTGTAATCCAAAAGGAACTAAAGACCTAAATGGTAACGAAATTCCAGATCCGCAGCCAAATCCTCAAATTCTTTTTGACAAAGATGCTTCAGACGAATCCCGCTTCTTCTAATTTCTCCTGAAAGAAGCTTTTAGTATATAATACCCTCATGGTTATTGATGGAAAAAGTATTGCGCAGGGGATATTAGATAGTCTTAAAACTCGGGTCGCAGAGCTGAGAGAGGAAGGTATTACACCCCACTTAGCAGTTATCCTCATAGGAGACGATGAGTCATCTAAAGCATATGTCAGGCAAAAAGAGCTAAAGATTCAAGAAATTGGTGGCGCAATCACAATTCACCGGTTTAAAAATAACTTTTCTGAAGGAGAACTTTTAGATCTCATTGATGAACTTAATGAGGATCCAATCATCCATGGTATTATCATCCAACGTCCGCTTCCGCCTCAGATCGATAAAAATAAAGTTACTAACGCAACAAATATCAATAAGGACGTTGATGGCTTCTGTGATAATACTCCCTTTGACGCACCAGTTGCCTTAGCCGTGTGGAGAATCTTGAAAGAAGTGTACAAGCAAGGAGGAAATCAGGATATGACTTTAGAAGAATGGCTAAAGTCTAAAAGGGTAGTTATTATGGGCAAGGGCCAAACTGCTGGTATGCCTATTATTACTTTCTTCCAAAAGAAAGATCTCCCCATTACAATTATTGATAGTAAGACAGACAATAGAGGTGAGATTTTGAGAAATGCAGATATTCTTATCAGCGCTGTTGGAAAAGAGTGTGTCGTTACTAGTACTATGATTAGGGACGGTGTAATCTTAATAGGTGTTGGTATGGGCAGAGGAATGGATGGAAAATTGCACGGAGACTATGCTGAGGAAGATATTTCCACTAAAGCTGCCTTTTATACACCAGTTCCTGGAGGAGTCGGACCTATTAATGTCGCAATGCTCCTTTCAAACCTGGTTAAATCAAGTGAGAACAATTAAATTCTTCTTGACACGAAGACCTAAAGTGCTTAAACTAATACTCCAGGAGCGACCTGCCTGACGGCAGAGGGGTCCTGGTTTTTTTATGCCCACACAAAAAAAGACTACACTACAAAAAAAATTTAAGTCGCAGGATATTTTATCCCTTGATCAATTTGACGTTCCCTCCTTATATCATCTTTTTAAGCATGCTAAACACCTCCAAACCTTTACTGAAAGAGGGAAAGTCCTAGATATTCTGAAGGGTAGCATAGCTGCCCTTATTTTTTACGAGCCATCGAGTCGAACGTTTGGCTCATTCGCAAGCGCTATTAAACGCTTAGGTGGGCAGACTCTAGAATTCCAAAACCCAACCAGTACCTCCTCAGTTGCTAAAGGGGAGACACTTGAGGATACTATTCGTACTTTGGAAAGCTATTCAGATATTATTATTCTTCGCCATCCAGAAAAAGGAGCAGCTAAAAAAGCAGCAGAGGCTGCTTTTTTTGTACCTATTATAAATGCTGGAGATGGAGTAGGCGAGCACCCAACCCAAGCGCTTTTGGATATGTATACTATCTATGAAAAATTTGGTAGGCTTGATAATCTGACAATTCTTTTTGCTGGAGATCTTCTTAATGGCAGGACAGTCCATTCACTTTTACGAGGACTTTCACTTTTTGAGAACAATACTATCTATCTTCTTTCCCCACAAATACTCAAACTTCCTAAAGAAGAAAAAGCGCTATTTGAAAAAAGAGGATTAAAGTTAATTGAGATTCACAATAGTCAAGATATACCTAAAAATGCTGATGTCTGGTATTGGACTCGGGTCCAAAAAGAACGCTTCAAAAATCTCAGTGACTACGAAAAGGTTAAACACTCATTCATTGTTACACCAAACTTATTGAGAGAAAAAGCCTCTCAGAAAATGATCCTTATGCATCCGCTTCCTCGAGTCGGTGAAATCGAAACAAGTGTAGATGGTGATAAAAGAGCAGTCTACTTCAGGTCACAAATAAAAAATGGCATGTATGTTAGGATGGCACTTATTAGCTTGACACTGGGTAAATTGAAATAACACGTCATTCAAATTCTGCGGATTTATTCCAGGAGTTGGATGACTTTTTTTAGACTATGAACGCTACACTTCAATTAAAAGATGGAATTACCCTTGAAGCAGAAAGTTTCGGTGCACCAGTTTCTACAAGCGGAGAAGTTGTTTTTTCAACAGGTATGATGGGATATCCTGAAGGATTAACTGACCCTTCTTTTAAAGGACAAATCCTAGTTCTGACATATCCGCTTGTCGGAAATTACGGAGTCCCTAATAAAAATCTCTGGGAAGCAGATAGACTTATGGTCTCAGGACTTATTGTGAGTAACTACATCGATACGCCATCTCATTTCCAAAGTCAAAACTCATTAGCAAAATGGTTTAAGAATGAAAAGTTACCCCTCATTCAGATAAAAGATACCAGGGGACTGACACAGCACATTCGTGAAAAAGGGTCACTTCTAGGCAAAATCTCCATCAACAAGCCGATAGGATATTATGATCCAAATAAAGAAAATCTTGTGAAGCAAGTCTCAATAAAAAATATCAGTTACCTTCCCTCAACTAATAAAAAGGCCAAGACTATTCTTCTTCTTGATTGCGGAGCCAAACGAAATATTATTAATTCACTAAGGAAAAGGAATGTCTCAGTCATTGTAGCGCCGTGGGATTTTGATCCATTTACTAAAAAGGGAGAAAGTAAAATTGAAGAAATAACAGGTTCCAAAAAACACTTTGACGGACTCTTCATTTCAAATGGTCCTGGTGATCCAACGTTTGTTACCAAAACTATAACAACAATTAAAAAGTCTATGGACTTAAAAATTCCGACAATGGGTATTTGTCTTGGGCACCAGCTTCTAACTCTTGCTGCTGGTGGGGAAACGACGAAACTGAGATATGGACACCGTAGTCAAAATCAGCCTTGTATTATGGAGGGCTCTCCGAGATGTTATATCACGACCCAAAATCATGGTTTTGCTGTAAACGATATTCCAAGTAACTTTAAAAAATGGTTTACCAATGCAAACGACGGGACCAATGAAGGTATCATCCATACAAAGTTACCGTTTATGTCAGTTCAATTTCATCCAGAGGCAACTCCAGGGCCATATGATACTGAATGGTTGTTTGACTTTTATCTAGAAAAAATCAAGTCATGAAAGACATTAAGAAAGTACTCGTTCTTGGTTCAGGAGCATTAAAGATAGGTGAGGCAGGAGAGTTTGATTACTCTGGCTCTCAGGCTATTAAGGCATTAAAAGAGGAGGGAATTGAGGTAGTTTTAGTAAATCCAAATATTGCTACTATTCAAACTTCTAAAATTCTAGCCGACCGAGTCTACTTTCTTCCAGTTAATCCAGATTTCGTTGAAAAGATAATCGATAAGGAAAGGCCAGATGGCATTTTTCTATCGTTTGGCGGACAGACAGCACTCAATTGTGGCCTCGATCTTTTTAACCAGGGAATCCTGAAGAGATATAACGTTCAGGTACTTGGCACACCAGTCTCTACCATTGAATTAACTGAAGATCGTCAAGCCTTTGCTGATCACTTACACAAACTCGATATCAGTACTCCAGTGAGCAAACCCGCATACAATACAAAAGACGCTCTTGCTATAGCCCAGGAGCTTGGCTACCCCGTTATGGTTAGATCAGGATTTTCTTTAGGCGGGCAGGGTTCAGGGATTGCAAAATCGGAGAAAGAACTTAAGGATATCTCAGACCGCGCATTTTCTTTTGTCAAACAAATACTGGTTGAAAAATATCTTCATCATTATAAAGAAGTGGAGTATGAAGTCGTAAGAGATAAGTTCGATAACTGCGTCACAGTATGTAACATGGAGAACATGGATCCACTAGGAATCCATACTGGTGAATCTATCGTCATTGCTCCCAGTCAGACGTTAACTAATTACGAATATCATTCTCTGCGATCTATAGCTATCAAAATTGTCAGAAGTCTTAATGTAGTAGGAGAGTGTAATGTTCAATTTGCGCTCAATCCTAAGCCTCAGACTGTAGATGATCCAGAGAAAATTCCTTTTGAGTATTACGTTATTGAAATGAACGCCAGACTGTCCAGAAGTAGTGCTCTTGCAAGTAAAGCTACGGGTTATCCATTAGCCTATGTGGCAGCTAAGCTAGCACTGGGCAAGAATCTTACCGAATTAAAAAATAAAGTTACGAAGACGACACAGTTCTGCTTTGAACCAGCTCTTGATTACTTGACGGTAAAAATTCCTCGCTGGGACCTCAACAAATTTAAGAAAGCAGAAAATACTATTGGTAGCAGTATGAAGTCAGTTGGAGAAGTTATGGGTATGGGACGCACATTTGAAGAGGCATTCCAGAAGGCTATTCGAATGCTCGATCTTGATTTCGAAGGAGTAATCCATGAATCTTTATTCAAAGATGATGATCAGATCAAAGAACAGCTCAAAAGGCCAACGCCAAATCGCATGTTCGCAATTGCTCATGCGCTTATCATAGGAATAACTGTTGAGGAGATCTACGAACTGACAGGAATTGATCCCTGGTTCTTATATCGCATAGATAATATTGTTCAACAGGAAAAAGCGCTAAAATTTAAAAAGAAGCTGACCAAGGAAATCTTACTTTCTCTTAAGCAAATTGGAACCTCCGACAAGCGAATTGGCAGCCTTACAAACAAAACTGGTCTTGAAATACGCGAACTACGGAAAAATTATGGTATTGTTCCTGCAATACTCCAGATTGATACTCTCGCAGGTGAATTCCCAGCTCAGACTAACTACCTTTATCTAACCTACAACGCCAATCATTATGACGTCAAACCACTAAAGAATAAAGGAGTTATAGTCCTTGGCTCCGGGCCATACCGTATTGGTTCATCAGTTGAGTTTGACTGGACAAGTGTAACAACGGTCATGCGGCTTAAGGATCATGATAAAAAATCGATTGTGATCAATTGTAACCCCGAGACAGTATCAACTGATTATGATATCTCAGACAGGCTCTATTTTGAGGAACTCACATTTGAAAGAATTGCAGATATTTATGATTTTGAAAAGTCCTATGGGATTATTGTTTCAATGGGCGGCCAGACTCCTAACAATAGAGCAAAGGCACTCAAAGCATACGGAGCACCTCTTCTAGGAACAGATCCTGACAATATTGATCGGGCAGAAAACCGTACTCGTTTTTCTGCACTTCTAGATGAATTGGAGATTACACAACCTCCTTGGGATAGCTTTACAACTGTCACTAAAGCAATGAGCTTTTCTAAAAAAGTAGGATTCCCAGTTCTTATCAGACCTTCATATGTTCTTTCTGGACAAAGTATGAAGATTTGTCATTCGGAAAAAGAATTACGTGATTTTTTGGGTGAAGTAGCAAGCATTTCTCAAGAATACCCTGTCACTATCTCAAAATTTGTTGAAGACGCAAAAGAAATCGAGGTGGATTGTGTAGCAGAAAAAGGTATCGTTAAAGCCTTGGTAGTTTCTGAGCATATTGAGCATGCAGGTGTCCACTCTGGAGATGCTACAGTTGCACAACCCGCCCAAAGAATCTATCTAGAAACTCTTCGCAAAATTCGTCTTATTACAAAATCAATTGCTAAAGAACTAGCTATTACCGGTCCATTTAATATTCAGTGCCTCGCAAAAGGCAATAACGTAGCAATTATTGAAGTTAACTTACGTGCATCACGGACTTTCCCTTTCATCTCAAAAGTTATTGGTACCAACCTCATCGAAATGGCAACAGATGCTTTCTTTGGTAAAAATATCAAACCTCTCAACGGAAATATTTCGGACCTCGACTTTGTCGCTGTCAAAGCAGCGCAGTTCTCCTTCGCCCGTATCGCTGGAGCCGATCCTACTTTAGGTGTTGAGATGGCCTCAACAGGAGAAGTAGCATGCTTTGGTGATGATGTCGAGGAAGCATTCCTAAAAGCAGAACTGAGTGTTGGCGTGAAGATTCCTAAAAAAGGTGTATTTATTAGTATCGGAGGCGAAGTCAACAAATATAAATTCCTTGAGGAAGCAATCAACTATCTTTTTAGTCTTGATCTACCAATTTTTGCAACTGATAAGACTGCAAAATTCCTCCACAGATACGGTATACCTGTCAAACGAGTCTACAAACTCTATGAGACAAAAACTCCTAATGTCATCGACTATTTCAAGAGTGGGAAGATTGATCTTGTAATCAATATTCCAGACCAAGATGTCGAACGGGCAATTAATGACGGTTACTTGATTAGGAGAGCTGCGATCGACAACAATCTGGCTGTCTTTACCAATCAACAGAAAGCGATTCTTTTTCTTAAAGCAATTACCGAGAAAAAAATTGAAACTCTTCCAATTAAAGCTTGGGACGAGTATAAATAAAGTATGCTTACACGATTACCAGGCCTCATCGATCCACATGTTCACCTCAGAACTCCAGGTCAAGAGGAAAAAGAGGACTTCTTCACTGGTACTTCTGCGGCAATTGCCGGAGGGTTTACAGCTGTTATTGACATGCCCAACAACAATGTACCTATTACCACAATTGATAGGCTTAAAGAAAAAACTGCAATTGCTGAAAAGCAAATTGTCTCCGATCTTGGTTTTCACTTCGGAACGCTAGGAGACAATCTTGATGAGTTTGATAAAATCGCACTGGAGGGAAGAGGAGTAAAGGGACTTAAGGTCTATCTTAATCAGACAACCGGTAATTTTTTGCTTGATAAGAAACACTTAGCTGAAATCTTTGAACGATGGCCGAAAGCCCTGCCAATCCTTTTTCATGCAGAAGACGAGACTTTCGACGACGTGTTGGAAGTACTTTACCAACACCCCCGTAAAATTCATCTTTGCCACATGAGTACGGCCTATGAACTAAAGCGAGTAATGGAGGCTAAAGAAAAAGGAATGGATGTTACCTGCGGGGTTACCCCACATCATTTATTCTTGTCCGAGCAACACTTCAAAAAATATGGTTCATTTGCAATGATGCGTCCACCTCTTATGCCCCAAAAAGACGTCGACTTCTTATGGGAGAATATAGATGCAATTGACATGATCGAATCAGACCACGCACCCCATACGTTAAAGGAAAAAGAGTCACAAAATCCACCCAATGGGATTCCAGGACTTGAGACCACGCTTCCACTTCTTCTTACCGCAGTCTCACAAAATACGCTTACACTTGATACGCTAAAACGTCTATGTTACGTCGGACCCAGCCAACGATTTACTATCAACCAAGGTGATAAGACCTACATCGAGATTGATCTAGACGAAGAGTATGTAATCGACCAGACTAAGATGCATTCAAAGGCTAAATGGACTCCTTTTAATGGCTGGAAGATGAAAGGGAAACTTAAAAAAACTATTATTCGAGGAGCTATCGTTTTTGAGGATGAAAAAATAGTAACATCTCCTGGGGTTGGGCACATTCTCCCTTAATTCATGCTAGTATGTAGTTATGGCAAATGCTAAAACTCCTATTATTGAAGTGAGAAATCTTGTTAAAAAATTTGGTGATTTTACTGCTGTAGATGGAGTATCTTTTGCAGTTGAGGAAGGAGAGATATTTGGTATTTTGGGACCAAATGGAGCCGGGAAGACAACGACCCTTGAGATCATAGAAACTCTCCAAAAACAAACCGATGGTCAAATTCTCGTCGATGGTGTAGATACGCTTGTCCATCCATGGGAAGTTAAATCCCGAATTGGAGTACAACTTCAGTCTTCTAATTTTTACCCACAACTAACATTGGTGGAGCTTCTTAACATGTTTGGTGCGATGTATGATGTACAGGTCGACCCCATGGCTATGCTTAAAAAAGTTCAATTAGAAGACAAAGCAAAAAGCTTTGTCGATAAATTATCAGGAGGTCAAAAACAACGTTTCTCGATAGTCTCAACACTTGTTAACAATCCTCGTGTTATTTTTTTGGACGAACCTACAACAGGGTTAGATCCGCAAGCACGTATTAATCTTTGGGAAATGATTGAAGCTATCAAAAAATCGGGAACAACACTTGTCCTCACTACTCACTATATGGATGAAGCAGAAAAACTGTGTGACAGATTGGCTATAATGGATCATGGAAGGATTGTAAAAATTGGAACCCCTAAGAAGTTAATTGATGAACTGTTAAAAACAGGATTCAAAAAAGAAGTCCGACCTCAGCCAGCAACCTTAGAGGATGTTTTTATCCACTTAACAGGGAGGCACTTACGAGATGAGTAAACAATACCACAAACCCGGACAATGGAAAGCCTACTTAAGGATCGCGTGGTACGCCTTTCGTGCCCAAACACGTAATCCTGCAACATTTGCTTTTGGCTTTATTTTCCCCATTGCATTCATTAGTATTTTTGGACTAATTGGTAACAATCCCGAACGAGTTACTATCGGAATTCCTAAAGCTCAACCCAAGACAATTGTTGAGCAAACGCTCCTAAAGCTCGACTTTATTACGATTCAATCTGGCAGCAAAACTGACCTCTACAATTCACTCCGAACAGGGAAGTTAGGAGGAATTATCGAGGTAACCCAAACGGGTGAGAACGCTTACCAGGCCACATTACTTACTTCATCAGCTAATCCTGTTCAGACAAGTGAAGTTAAGGGAGTTGTTCAAGGTGTTATTGATAAGGCTAACTTAGGATTAAGCGGTATAACGACACCGCCAATTAATCTCACTCAGAAAGAAGTAGCAGGACATCCCTATCGGTATATCGACTTTGCTGTACCTGGACAAATTGGTTTCGCACTTCTTTCAACGGCAATTATGGGAACCGTCTTTGGTTTAATTTATCTTAAGAAAGCTCTCATTCTCAAAAGAATGTTTGCGACGCCGACAAAAGCGCTCACTATATTACTTGCACAAGGAACAAGCAGACTTATCATGGGACTCATTCAGACTGTTCTTATTTTAGGAGTTGCTGTTTTACTATTTCATTTTTATCTCCCACATGGCTGGATTACATTTATTGACCTTATGCTTGTTTCTAGCTTTGGCTTGATATCATTTTTAGGCTTTGGTTATTTTATCGCAGGAAGAGTTAATGATGAGAACGCAGCCAGCCCACTGACTAATATTATTACGCTTCCACAATTTCTATTAAGTGGAGTATTTTTTTCTACCGATTCTTTACCAAGCTGGGTTCAGCCTCTTGCTAATAATTTACCTTTATCCTACTTCAACCATGCCGTTCGTATGATTGCAACAGAGGGAGCACCATTAACTGCTACGTTTCCTTATCTCTTTGGTCTAGCTATCTGGGGAACAGTAATGTATCTTCTTGCTGCACGTACATTTAAATGGCAATAAGCTACTTTTGCTATACTAAACACCAATGGATGAATATCGTCACCGTGTCCTAGAACGCCTCAATAAGATTTGGGAACCAGCAGATTTTTCATCGCTATTTTCTAGTGCTACAAAGTATCCAACTCAATTTATAAAAAAGGGAACTATTCTTTTTAATACAGGTGATCCTCTTGGTAGATTATATTATTTGAAAGAGGGATACATTAAAATTTATCGTTTGTCGGAAGAAGGCAAAGAAACAACAAGCTACCTATTAGGCCCCGGCAACGTACTTGGAATTCGAACTCTGCTTACTAAAGAGGATCGTACCAAGCACACTGCCGAGACGTTGACTGAGGTTAAAGTTATCACAATCTCACGTCAAGAATGCTTTCAGATACTAACTGATCATCCCGAATTTCTCGTTGATCTATTGCAAGTCTTTAGAGACCGCCTTGCCTATACAGAACAAAAATTCGAAAGCTTCATTTATGCTAGTACAACAGCTCGTGTAGCGATATTTCTTGCAGATTGTGCTATACGTTTTGGCACAGAGAAACAAGGCAACATCGTTATTGACCTTGAGCTAACTCACCAAAGGATTGCCGAATTTGTAGGAGCATTTCGTGAAACTGTAACCAACGCCCTCCATCGGTTAGAGGATGAAAAAATCATTCAGATAAAACGTGGACAGGTAACAATTCTTGATATCCAAAAGCTCCAAGAATATACTTCCTTTAACAATAAAAAACGCTAAGTTACTTAATTTTTTGTAATATCAGTTACATAAAAAGGCTATTTTCCTTACCGAGAAAAAGAAGTATCACTACTGAATCCATGCATGTCCTTACCCTAGAATAAAGTCATGCTACCTTTTGAACAAAGAGAATCCCCGCTCATAACCAGGCAAGCTAACGTGGGAACAGAAATAGATATTCCAGATACTACTGTGGAAAATTTATCTAAGACATTTTTAGCAGGATTTCATGAGCTAAGTTGTGAGAACCCTTATTATAAAAAAGTAACAACTGACTACCTTTCTGAACTCCTTGATAGTCAAGGACCTATGGGATTTGCCTTTTATCAATTTTATTTCGATAATCATGTTCTTTTAGATATCGCAGCTTACTGGGAACATCCTCTTTCTTATCCATTACCAGATGATATCCGTACACAGCAAGAAATTCTTCTTAAACAACACGATATCTTTGAAAGTAACATACGCCATTTGGCTTCCTCCACACTTGAATTCGTCAGTCCCAGTGGTTTTACTTCGTGGGAAGACTTTCAAGCAAATTACTTTTCAACTATTGATGGTCCGATCTCTCCTTTTCTAGTATTTAAAACAAGAGAACATTTGCGTAAAATTGACAACAGTTGAAAATTAACCTAAGATGAGCTTATGCCCTCACTTATTGATCGTCTTAAAGTCCCAGTCCTCGTAGTATTCATTTCTCTTCTTCTTTTCTTTGCATTCGTCAAACTCCTCGGTCCAATCCCATTTAGCGTAAATAGTATTAATACAGAAAAATCAGACATGTTCACTGTTGATGGAACGGGTGAGGCAACCGGCAAGCCTGATACAGCCCAATTCACAGTAGGAGTTACCAAAACAGGGGCTTCAGTTGATGAGACTCAAAGCCAGACGAATACTGCTGTTAACAAAGTTATAGCGGCTCTTAAAGCATTAGGAATTGATGACAAAGACATTAAAACTGATGATTACAGTGTTAATCCAAATATAGATTTTTCTACAGGTAGCCAACGAACAAGTGGTTATACAGTAAGTACTAATATTACGGTTAAAATCAAAGATGCAAATAAAGCTAATACGGCTTTAGATGCTGCTACTAAAAATGGAGCAAATATTATTAATGGTGTCTCATTTACTGTAAATGATGACGAGCGAAAAAACCTTGAAGATAAAGCACGAGCAGACGCTATCAAAGAGGCTAAAGAGCAGGCAGCTGTCATCAGTAAGCAAGCAGGAATTCGCCTGGGAAGAGTTACTAATATTGTCCTAAATCCTACAACTCCTGGACCAATTATGTACGATAAAGCAATGAATGCAGCAGGGGAGTCAGCTCCACAAGATACTACTCAACTTCAGCCTGGAGAAAATAAAGTAACTGTTACGGTTACCCTCTATTACGAAACTCTCTAGTCAGCCTTCTCCGATTTTCTTCCTGAATTTCCGCTATGAAAATTGTTATGGACATCACGAAGCTGTTTATTAGTAATATGGGTATAAATTTGAGTTGTGGCGATATTTTTATGTCCAAGCATCTCCTGAACTGACCTGATGTCAGCTCCATTTGTGAGAAGATCGGTAGCGAAAGAATGGCGAAGTGTGTGAACACTCGCATCAACTGGCAGGCGAGCTGCACGAACATACTTCTTAACGACACGTTCGACACTGCGGGCAGTAAGCCTCATTTTTTCACCCTCATCAAGATCTATTTCTGAACCGGAATACCTAATAAAAAGAGGTTTATAGGTATCTCTTCGTGCAGTTAAGTACCGGGCTATCCAATCGGCAGCTCTCTGGGAGATGAAGACGATTCGAGACTTTTTACCCTTTCCAATCACTCCAAATTCTCGTCTATCCAGATTCACCTGCTCGTGATTGAGACTTACTAATTCAGATACACGTAATCCTGTGGAGAAGAGAAGTTCAAGGATTGCTCGATCACGTAAGCCGTCAATTTTAGATGTATCAGGCATCATAACTAATCTTTCCACTTGCTCCTTCTCCAAAAATTTCAAGCTTCGACTTTCGGTTTTGGGCAAATCAATCTTAGATGGTTCAAGTGTAGCAATATCATTTTTAATGAGATAGCGAAGAAAGGAGCGTAAAGCGATGACGTAATAGTTCTGGGTAACTTTTTTTAGATTTTGACCATGGCTGTCAGTCTTTTTAGCTAAGAAGACTCTATACTTTCTTATATTATCCAGATTCAATTTTTCAATTGGCTGTTCGGGTAAGTTTGAGTTGTACCAGGTAATAAAAGCTTCTAAATAATGTCTATAATCACGAATAGTTAACTTTGAACAGTTCTTTTCGATCTCTAAATATTCTAAAAATTGCTCAACTAGTTGGGGGAGGGCAGCCATAGGTTAATGATAAGTTTAAAATTTCAAATTTGAAATTAGATTAAGTATGGAGGAAAAGAGAAGAGGAGTCAATAATGTGCGACGTCCGTCAGCCGATAAATTGGTAGCCTGGGGTAGAGTGTTATTTACGTCCGATGACTTCTAAAGGACTTGGAGTATTTCTCACGTCTAAGCCATAAAGACCATTTGGTTGCTTGGTAAAACCGTAATTTTTCGCCGTTTTGTCATAACGCATATTAAAACGTTGAACCTTAGGATCTTGTCCTGGAAGCCCTTTTACCCAATAGTTGTACTTTGCGGGAAGGACCTGGAGGGTAGGAATACTATTAGCTTTTGCCCACTCATGAACAATAGCAATCGATAATGGTTCCCATGCCAATTGATTCAAGGCCTCACGTGCAATTCCATAAGCCCGAGGATCATTAGGGTAAGTAGGCTCTGACTCTTTCGCATTCGGACCTTGGATTTGATGAATAACAGGATATTCACTCCGTGGAGCTTCCTCGTCCGACAGTTTCTGACGGGATAAATATTTCTCCAAATGGTCACCATACGTAAAGGCAACGACTGACATATAAAGAGTTCCTGGATAATTTCTATAATCGCCAAAGGTATATCCGCCTTTAGGCTCATACTGTAATATCCAAGCGAAAGAAGAATCATAGGCAAAAACGCCTTTGTCTTGGGTAATAACCCGATATTCCGGATCTCGCGGAACTTCAGCACTAAGGAATGATATTTGATCGGGAGTAATTGTGGCCCCTGGTTTTAAATAATTTTCAACAAGATTACTAAAGATCTCCCTATTCACCTTACCTGAAAAATTTCTTATCGAATCTAACACTTCAAGATCATTCGAAAGATCAAGTGTGGGCTTTAAATCTACCGTGGAGTCCTCGCTTCTATTATCTACAGAGGAGGTGAAGCGGTTAATGATAAAGGTGTCTGCGCCCGGAGGTGTTACAAACTCTCCCATATCTTATAGTATATATAGTTGTCGATAAAAAGTCAAAACTGGCCAAATATAGATCAACAATTACCTTGAGGAATAGTAATAATAACAGTCTCAAATCCTAAGGACTTGAGAAGAGCAGTGAGCTGGCTGCGAGCATTTGTGGAAGCTGTATCTAATATATGACCGTCACAAGCTGCTTGTTTAATAATTTTTGTCGCCTGATCGCGTGCTTTTGCCTCTAAATCCTTATCTCCCTTAGTCAAGAGCCCTGTTCGTCTATCATAGACTCTGGTCTGATCGTTATTAAGCGTTGTTATGAGTATTTCAGCTGCAGGCAAGGTTAACCTAACAGCGGTATTGTCAATCTGGATATCATTTTCCTTTACTTTAGTCATATCGACTCCAGCGATGACATCGCCTTGCGCAATAAGAAGCAGCTTGTCACCAAAAAGGAATTGCTGAAAAATATTCCCATTCGTTCCTGCATCAATTACTTTCTCAATTGTGAATTGGGCTGTTTCAAGCCTATTCAGGCTTTGAACTTGCTTGATAATAGTTCGAGAGTTGGTATTAAAAACATAGGACGACTTAGGAGACACCCATCTAAAAATAGAAGCAAGCCCTGCAACAACGACGACTAAAATAACGAGAGTGATGAGAATAAAAATGATCCTCTTAGCCATTCCTAACTTCATATAAATTTATTATATGAAGATTTCCTCAATAACACAATCTATGCTAGGATAAATGTGTGACGCGTTTTATTCTAGATTCAGGCAATCCAGATGAATATCAAAGTGCACTCCAACTTTTCACTAAGAACGATCAAGTCCTCTGGGGAAGTACAACCAACCCCTCTCTGATTGCTAAAAAGCTATCTGAAACAGGCAGTAAGCTAACTCGCGAAGAAGCATTCCTTCTTCAAAAGGAGCTTATTACTCAGATACTACAAATTGTTCCTGGAGCAGTTTCTGCAGAAGTGTATGCAGACGCAGAGACAACAGCTGATGAGATGATAGAGCAGGGAAGAGAGATCGCTGAGTGGAATGAGCGAATTGTCATTAAATTACCGACAACAAAAGAAGGGTTTAAAGCTAGAGCTCAATTAAGACAAGAACATATTGTTATCAACAACACACTCGTTTTTTCTCAGCAGCAGATCTACGCCATTTGCCTGCAGGAACACCTTCTTCACAAAGAATACCAAGTAAAAGGGAAGTGGCCTTGCTTTATTTCACCCTTTTTAGGAAGACTTGATGACATCGGAGAGGAAGGAAGTGCACTTGTGAGAAACGGTATTGAGCTTAAAAAATATTTCCCAGAAGAGTTATGGATGCTTTCTGCTTCTATCCGAAGCGTCTCACATTTAAAAGCGTGTATAGAATTAGGAAGCGAACTCATAACTGCACCTCTTAAAGTCTATACTGAATGGCTGGAAGGACCAACTCAGACTCAAAAAGAACAAAAACTAAATAGGCCTGCGCTTTGGGAAATCCCACCCCAAATTAAAGCTATCCACAGCCTTGCTGAATTTACTGAGGCGATTGAAACTAACACTTTGGATATCTCTCATAATCTGACAGAAAAAGGCATAGAGAAATTCACTGAAGACTGGAAAGCGCTCCTCAAATAAAGCTATGAAAAAAACATCGTACAAAAAAGAATATGCAGATTGTCTCTCGTATATTGATAGCTATTGGGAGCGAGTAATTCATGAACCAACCAAGCGTGTAATCGATCGTCATGTCGTTACCATCCCACATCCACATATTACTCCTAATCCTAAATGGCTGGGTAAATCAGGCTATATGTTCTACTGGGATAGCTTCTTTATATTTCGAGGCCTCATTGGCACAAAAAGGGAATGGATTCTTCAAAACCAAGTAGATAATTTCATCTACCTTTTTGAGAGATACGGTGTAATTCCTAACTTTAATGCACACGTCTCAATGGGGCGCTCACAGCCTCCATTTCTCTCTTCAATGATTCTTGATACCTATAACGGCTATTACTTCCCAGCAATTAGAAAGAGTCGGTTGCAAGAGGCATTATTTAATCTCAAACCACATAAGAAATGGCTCAAAAAAGCTGCTGAAGTTGCTAAAAAAGAATACGAACATGTATGGGTAGACAAAGAACAGAGATACAATCACAGCGTAAAGGGTGAAATGCTCAATCGGTATGGAGATCGTGATATCGGCTACGCTCACTCTTCAGAACTTGAATCAGGCTGGGACTTTACCTCTCGCTTCTATAACAGGTGCAATCAATTCTTCCCAATTGACTTAAATGTACTCCTGTATAAGTACGAAAGAGACTTCGCTAAAATCGCTCATCACTTAGAAGATAGGGAAGAGGAGAGGAGATGGAAGATGATCTCATATGATCGAAGGAAAGAAATTAATAAACTCATGTGGAATGAGAAAGAGGGATTTTTCTATGACTATTGTTACACGACAAAACGGATCAGTGACTTTCTATCGCTTGCTTCATTTACCCCCTTATGGGCAGGCCTTGCGACAAAAGAGCAGGCAGAACAAATGGTTAAAAAGCTCCCTATCTTTGAGACTGAGTACGGCTTAGTAATAACAGCTAAAGAGTCCCTTGCTCCCGAAATTGATCTATCTCATGTACCTGAACGATTCCGTCCTGCCTTGCAATCTGTCCTTGAACCTAAGCAATGGGATTATCCGAATATCTGGCCGCCAGTTGAGTATCTGACAGTCATTGGTCTTCTTAAATACGGCTACATAGAAGATGCGAAAAGAATTATGCAGAAATCACTTAAAGCTCATGCAGCACTCTTTAGAAAATACAAAACATTTCTTGAGAAATTTAACGGTGAGACAGGCGGGAGAGCTGCTGCATTTCATTATGACCTACAGGAAGGCTTTGGCTGGACAAATGCAGCCTTCTACCGCTATGTTCACTTACTCGACGATCTCAATGAGGGGAAAGAGTTATACAAGCAGCCAAAAGCTGGTGAGCCTCCTTATGGCCTTGCACTTTTGCATTGACAGTAAGTAATAGTCTCACTATAGTAGGAATATGTCAGAAACATCATCCAGCCCAGAAATGGGAAAGAAGTTTGGCCCGCAGGACCAAGGTCTTAAGGAATCAAGATCCACGATAGAACAACTGAAAGGTGGTGGGGCAGCGGATATACTTGATACTAAAACTAGAATAGATCGTCGCTCTTTCATAACACGAACAGGTAGCTTAATCGGTCTAGGAGCTGCTGCTGCATTCTTAAAGCATAGACAGGGAACAAATGAACATACACCACCTCCCCCCCAGTCAACACCTGTTGTAGAAGCTAAAGAAGCTCCTGTGGAGCTTGAGAATGATGTCAAGTTTTTAGCAAAAGAGGGAGATCAGCTAGAGTACAGCAATGTCGCACAATATTATGATGCGAACTTTATCCAGCTTAATGGCGGTATTGATGGAAAACCAATCATAGTCCGCAATGAACACAAGCAGCATTCTAATGACGTTGAAGAATTACCGGCATCTGACATGAATGATCATGGTATTGGTGTTATCAGAGTTGCAGGCATCAACCAAGATAATGCCCGACCTCAAGATAGTTTCATTGATAATGATAAAAATTATGTCTATGAATGGTTGGTTTTAGTTAGACTTACAGACGATCCTGAAAAGCCCTATGTATACGTAGATGGACATGGAAATGTTGCCGAGCAACCATGGTTTATTAGCCCAAACTTTGCCACCCTTAAAGAAGACTCTTTACAAGTAATTAACCCCCACAAACCTGAAGCCCTACAATGACCTACAAGGCCTTTGAATAATTCGAGACGACCAATTAGTCATCCTCTTTAAACAGGTCATCATACTGACAGATATTTTTAGGGTTATTGTTACAAGTCTTCCATGAAAATACCCTTCCCCAGGAGGGGTATTAATAAAGGGGAGGAGATACTAAAAAATTAGCCTCAAATTGAGGCTAAAAATACCTAAAATTAAATATTTTAATCCCATAATGTGAATTAGGTAGCTATTAAGCTCAAGGGAAGGAAATAGCTTCAATGAGTTAGGAAGCAGATAAGCCTGACAGAATATATTGAATTGAAAAATTGATCAGGAGTTAGTCTCCTCTGAAACCCCTCACAACGTCGTAAAAGTATTATTGTACGACGTAACTAATTAACGAACCGTTAGAGTAGATTTTGGTCTCATGGTAGTAAGCGTCGGTGTGAGATAGAAGCAAGAATAGGAACAAGAACTGTAGGCACAAAACGTGCCTACCCCAAAGATCTTAAAAAAATGTTTTATCTCTATTGTCAGCTCTTCTCTCTCACTCAGGAAGGCTGTGAAAAGTTTCGTGAAAATTCATCTCCCTGAACCCTCCTCCCTCCAGAGAGGGCAATATATTTATCAGATTTCTATTTAGCTTGATAAATCAAGCTAAATTTAAGCTTTTAGCCTCAAATTATTAACATTTTCGTATTTTTTGCGTAGTACTCTTAACAGTGAGAGTATGCAATTATATGTGTAGCATCACTTAGCCTCAATTTAGCTTCAAATCGTAGCTAATTTTTTTTAAATGAGCCCTATAGTGTATCAAACTATATCAAATAATTATTATAGGTCTCTTCTCTCTCCTACTTTCCCCATGAGGTAAATAACATCAGAACAAATACGACAACTACACCAACCCACACATATTCCCACATGACACTTTTAAATAATTTTTTCTCAAACCACACATGTGATAGCCCTACCAGCGTATACAAAAATCCAGCTAAGAAAAGGGCTATAACTGTTGCGCTACTTGGCCAAAACCATACCCCTATCCCCGCCTCTATAATACAAAGACTTACTATCGCTGCCCATTCTTTAAGAGATACAATATTTTTCTGCAAGTCATAGGTCCACAAAGCTTGATACACTAATGGATAGGTATAAAGTGCTAGAAGCGGAATTGTAAGAAAGATCCAGAGATGAAGAGAAAAAAGCGTATTAGTTAAGAAGAAATACGATAAAAGTGTTAATACAAATGAAACTATCCTTGCTCCAGATAATAACGCAATAGTTCTAATTGCACCCACCGTAAAAATATTTTCACTTAAGAATAATGAATAAAGTCCAAATGCATAAAGAGAGGTTAAAACAAGCCGTATTAATATTCTTGTTGGTAGAAGAAAATAAAAAAGCGTAAATGCTAGACTATAAAAAAACGGTAAAATGAATAACCCAATAGAAAAATTGTCTTCTAGATCCTCTCTAATTGCCCAATATAAAATGAGATCTGTCAAAATCCCCAAAATAATAGCAACAACTATTCCCGCTCTCTCAAATTGAAATTCCGCAAGAAATAATCCAAGTGACAAAACAATAGTTCCTAAAACAAACGTCTGCCTCTTATCTATTGATACTAAGAATGTCCTCTTCCCTTTTTTAGCAGAGTTTAGCGTAGAGCTTTTGGTAATTCCCGATTCTTCCGTCTTCTTTCTTGTAAAAAACTTCATGTGGTATTCTCTGTTTTGTATTATGAGATGGCAAAATTTGCGTAGACTTTTTGGACGTCACCATGATCTTCTAACTTTTCCATAAAAGTAACAGCTTTTTCAGCAGCATGTGGATCCGTAACATCCTTAATTACTATAGGCTTATAGAGTATTTCTGCTGACTTTATAGAGAGATCATTTTCTTCAAGGCTTGATCTCACCTTACTTAACTCTTCGGGAGATGTATAGACGAGTACATCATCTTCTTCCTCTTCAATATCATCTGCGCCAAAATCTGCAGCAATCAAAAATATTTCATCAAGCGTTTTTCCCTTTTTGCCGACAACTATCTGACCTTTTTGGGCAAATTGATAATTTACACTACCTGGTACACCGAGTGTTCCTCCTGCTTTATCGAAAATACTTTTTATTTCTGGAGTTGTACGTTGCTTGTTATCGGTAATCGCTTCAACAATGACGCTAAATCCTCCAGGTCCAAAACCCTCATACACGACATCAAACATTTCAGAAGCATTTTTCCCCTCTCCTCTTGTGATTGCTCTTTCAATCGTATCTTTGGGCATATTCTCAGCCCTAGCTGCATCGATTGCTAACCGTAATCTGAAATTACCATTCGGGTCGGTAATGCCTCCCCCTTCACGAACAGCCATAGTAATAGCATTAGAAAGTTTGGTAAAAGCCAAGCCCCTTTTTGCATCGTTGGCGCCTTTTTGACGCTTAATTGTAGACCATTTGGAGTGTCCGCTCATATCGCCTAACTGAAGTACAATTATACTCTGTCACTATTGACTTTTGCAAATAAACTCAGTAAAATTTCATCTTATAATTTCTCTTTAATCTAAAGAAAATTTCCCCATGACTCAACTAAAAGCGCAAGCTATTCAAACTGCACTCTCGGGTGACTGGGCAGCCTCAATAACTCTCAATCTTGAACTTCTTGAAGAAAATCCCACGGACATTGATACACTGAATAGACTCGCATTTGCCTACTCAAGTAGCGGCAATTTAAAAGAGGCAAAAAATATCTATCAGCGTGTATTATCTCTTGATACCCAGAATCCAATTGCATTAAGAAATTTGAAGCGACTAAATGAAGGCGGAGGTAATAAAAATGCAAATATCGTTACCCCTGCTCATGTCAGTAATCTTTTCATTGAAGAGCCCGGTAGAACAAAGGTTATTGAGCTTCTTAATGTCGCAGATAAAAAAGTTATTACTCCTCTTCGCTCGGGTGAAACACTTAATTTAGTTATCAAACGCATGAAGATCTTTGTCCTAGATCAAAACAAACAATATATAGGGATGCTTCCAGATGATATTGGCAGACGACTTATCAGATTTATTGATGGAGGTAATCTGTATGAAGCATATGTCAAATCAGTTGATGGGAATAAAGTAACTATCTTTGCCAGAGAAACTAAACGAACTACAAAGTTTAAGAATCAGCCATCATTTCTTTCATCAGATAGAATAAAGCTTGTCGTTAGCAATAATGTGAAAACAGGAAAAGATAGATCCTACGATGAGGATAATGACAGCGATGATCCAGACAATCAGGAAGAATGATGGTCACTCTTAAAGAGTATTTTCCCCTTGTGTAATTCTTGTTTTACCGTACCAATCTCTTTTAAATGCATTGCATGCCGAAGTGACCTATACGCAAGAATGAGAGAAGTAAGAAGTAAAATTAGCAAAATAAGATAAAACTGCATATTAGAACTTAGTCGTCTGACTTATATCCTTTCCGATCAAAATGATTATATCAGAGAGTGCTGCAGATGGTGTTTCTGTCAGGGGAAATGACAAGAGGCTATGCAAACGATCAAGAGTATAGCTTTTCTCACCGCTATAGCTTATTGATGACATGCTTTCTACCTTATCTGCATTTTTCACCGATATCACATTGACCCCCATAGTCGCTAACGCCCTCTCAAGTCTTGTTCCAAGTCCTGCAACTCCCGCACCATTAACAATTGCTACTGTTTTATTCTCCTGGTCAATTGTTGGATCAAGAAAAAGCTGCTCTAGCATAGTACTCGAAAGCGATGAATCAAATGGAATGTGAATTCTTTGAGATGTAATGCTTTGAGGAGAAATGTGTTTAGTAGTGAGGCTTAGCCTATACAAATCAAAGATATTCAGACTAGATGAAGTGCTATTTTTACGCCATGCAGCATCAGTAAAGTAACTAGACAATGAATCAAGTGAGAATGGTTTGGCAAGAGATATGTCGGTATCACTAAGAATTCCTACCTCTTTTTTAGCTTCTTGAAGACTACTTCCTCCTCGTACTTCAAGATGGCTAAATTCTTTTTGTGAGGAATTAATTTGGACATAGTCAATGTCATTGTGGTATGTGAAGGCAACTATAAAGTTATGATTGGTATCATACTTACTATCTCTCATCAGAGTAAAAAGCCTATACCCTAATGAAAGGCTGATTGCCATCACGACAATAACACAAAAAAGGAACAAAATTCTTAGACTACTCTCCGATGATTTTTTTTGATTCGTTTTTTTTCTCATGGGCAGAAAAAAATTTAAAACGAGTTTTTCTTTTTCTTTGAGATAACCTCAGGCATTACAAAAGTTGGTGCAGTGCTTTGGTTAAATCCAGAGATCGTTTTGTCTTTTCCCTTTTTCGGTTTTTTCTTTTCGCCTTTGAAAAATCCATCATTTTTTGCCATAAAGATCACCTCCTATTATTGAATTATACACAAGAGTGTCTGATTTTACACAATGGGGACTAAATGATCCATCACTTTTTCCAACTCGCGAGGTAAAGGAGCTTTGATATCTATCCTAACATTGGTAGTCGGGTGTATAAAAGAAATTTCTTGTGCATGAAGAAAAACCCGTCCTAAGAGTTTACGATCTTCTCTTTGGGTCTTTCGTCCAGCATAGAGAAAATCAGAAAAAATTGGATATCCTAGGTATTGTAAATGAACACGTATTTGATGAGTACGACCAGTAATAGGCTTAAGTTTTACCATAGTTACTACCTCTCGCCTTTTATCATCTGTACGATAATACCCCATGACCTCATAAAAAGTCACAGACTCCCTCCCTCCTGCAACAATACCAAACTGTCTTCTATTCCACGGAAGCCTTCCAACTGGCACATTGATCTCCCCTCTTTCAGGCACTACTCTGCCATGAGCTAACGCTTGGTAGGTTTTATGTACTTCCCTTTGCTTGAATTGTGACTGAAGATTAATAAAAGACTTCTCATTCTTTGCTATAAGCAAAATACCAGATGTTTCTTTATCTATCCTGTGGACTATCCCCGATCTTCCCCTAAAATCTGACACCTCTTCTTCCTCCCCTTCACTATCTTCATTTTTTGTACTTACTCCCTCGATATGTAAATACTCCTCTACTAGATCCTGAACTGTCTTCTCCCCTGTTGTGGTCTGAGATCTGTTAACAGTAATTCCAGCTGGTTTGTTAATAACCAAGAGATCAGTATCCTCACATATAATT
The DNA here is from genome assembly GCA_039809285.1 of Candidatus Levyibacteriota bacterium. GTDB lineage: Bacteria > Patescibacteriota > Microgenomatia > Levybacterales > UBA12049 > JACROF01. The sequence continues at coordinate 4,007 of JBDHUU010000001.1, read as the reverse complement.
ATCAGCTTGTTATTGCTATAGGTCATTAGCTCACTCCTTTTTAACTCTTATAAACGAGATATACTTCTCGTTCATAAGTAGCATAAGGAATGAAGATATAAGAAGAACAATGAGAAGAATAACATCAAGCTGCATGATAAAACCCATGATATTGTTAGCCCTAACGATAAGTGAGATAAGTGTTGTCAGTGAAAATACTATTACTGATAGAAAACCAAGACTTCCATCTTCAATCTCACCTCTTGTATTGAGAGGAAGCAAAATTTTAACAAAAAAGATCAGTGTAATAAGAAAAATAATAGGCATAAATATTCCTGAGAATCTATCACGCATACCCATCAACAACCCTTGTCCAAAAAAACCTACTGGAAGAGCCGCTAAAAACGCCATTGAGAAAAAATCAAAAATCCTTCCGATTGGATATTTCTTCGCTTTATAAATAAGAGTAAATAACATTGCTCCTCCCACCCCACCTGCTAATGATAATCCCGGAAAATAGGGAAACAAGAAGAATACCAAAGGATTAAGAAATCCGAGGCTAAAATGTTCTATCACATAGATTACACGTGCGGATAGCAACCCTACTCCAATAGTAAAAAAAGCTACATTAAAAAGAATCTCCATGGTAATATTTTTTCGAACAAATATAAGATCCTCTTTTGCGAGCACATGGAGGCAAAAAAGAAAAACAATTAGACTAACCGCTAAAATGATAATGAGTAAATGCATTAGATTTCAAAAAGAATTCTTGATACTCCTATTACAAACAACGATACACCAATACCAATAATTACTACACCAACTCCAAAAAAATCCGATAGACCACCAACTGCAAGAATTGGGATGAGTGAAAATATTCCAACGAGAGCATTGAGTACTCCATAAATTTTTCCCCTAAATTCATCTTTAGTTTTTTCTTGGAGAATGGTATTTGAGGGTACAAATACAAATGCATTAGCAAGCCCTAGTATAAATGCCAAAACAATGACAAAGTGGAGTGTCGTTAAGTCTAAGAAATGCGGCAACAAATTGTTAAGGTCATGAACTATTTCTCGAGCCGTGATTCGTGAACCGTACGGTAATAAGAGCATAGCTCCCCCTGATAAGAAAAGCCCCAGAGTTGTTAATTTTTCTTTAGAACGCTCATGGAGCCATGTAACTAAAATAATTGCTCCAACTAACACTCCAAGTGCTGCTGGGACAATAAAGAATAATGGGAACTTTTGGATACTAATGTTAAGAATCTGGCTAGCATACCCTGGAGCAATTGCTGCTAAGACTAAGAGAAGTGTCTGAGAAACAGCTAAAAGAAAAATTGAATTATATATTTCTCTGGAGTTTCGCATAACATCAATCGCAGTTCTCACTTCATCTAAGAGTGCTGATTTCGAAGCGCTTAGTATTCCTTTTTTATTTTTCTCACTTTTACTCTCAATACGAATTCCAGTTATAAAAATAGAACTGACAAAAAACATAACTCCTAAAATAATCAGCGTATTTACTTCCCCAAAAAATAAAATTAAAGGTCCTGATAATAAATATGCAAGGAAAGCTCCCCCATATAATCCGAGTCCAAAAAGTGCATTAGCTGAATAAAGGAGGTCTTTCCTCACAATAAGTGGAATAATCGGAGTCTCTGCAGGAACAAAGAACTGCGTAACAAGCGCTACAAGAAACGATATGGCATAGACTGCAATGAGGCTTTGGTGAAAAACTGCTAAAAGGATAAGCAAAGTACCTCGAATAATATTTGAAATCAGCAATACTCTTTTTTTACTCCACCTATCTACATACACTCCTGCCAAAATCCCGAAAAGGATAGCGGGAAGTGTAAAAGAAACAACAACAAACGCGACAGCTGTATTTGAACGAGTCAGCGAATAAACATGCAAAAGCAGAAGAAAATTGAAAAGATTAAAGGCGAGAATAGTGAAAATCTCTGATAACCACAGAAATGAAAATGATCTTTCACTAAAGGCCTGAAATAAGCGATTTTTCATTATGCTTTCTCAGAATAGCTTCCAGTTCGAGTATCAATTCGGATAGACTCTCCGATATTGATAAAAAGGGGAACTTTGGTCTTAATCCCATTTTCTAGTGTAGCATCTTTAAACACATTTGTGGCAGAGTTACCTTTAATCCCAGGGGCTGTATCAATAACCTTAAAAACCATTTTGGAAGGGAGAGTAACGGTAAGAGCCTCATCACCCAAAAAAGAAATATTAAAGGTATCTCCTTCTTTAAGATATGGATGATCCGGAATTTTACCTAATTCAATCTGAATTTGATCATAAGTATCAGGATTCATAAAGTACGCATATTGATCATCTTTATATAAGTATTGGAGGTCTTTTTTAAGAACTTGAACGTTATTTACCTTTGCGCCATTGATATAACTTTTCTCAAGTGTAGTTCCGCTTTTTAAATTTTTAACTTTTACCTTAATATTGGCACTTCCCCGCCCCATTTTGATATGCTCGTAGGAAACAACCATGAGTAAGTTGCCGTCTTCTTCATACGTAGTACCTGCTCTCAGATCGGTAACAGAAATCATATTATTTGTTCACTCCCTCTATATACTTTAGCATAGTTCTCACTCCAAAACCTGTTCCCCCTTTAGGGCTTAGCGCTTGAGGTTTGTTAGCAAAAGCTGGTCCGGCTATATCAAAATGCATCCATGGAGTATTGGCAATAAATTCCTGTAAGAAAAGTGCTGCAGTGATAGTTCCGCCATAACGTGAATTTGGAATATTAGCAATATCAGCAACGTCACTTTTGTTCATTTCTTTATAATCTTTCTCCAAAGGCAGCTCCCAGACCTTCTCCCCTTCTTCAAATGCTGCTGTCTTTACCGCTTCAAGTAAATCACGATTATTTGAGAACATGCCTGCAATCTCATCCCCAAGAGCTACCAGACAAGCTCCTGTAAGGGTTGCAAAATCAATAATTTCTGTTGCTCCTTTGGAAACTGCATACGACAAACTATCTGCCATTGTTACTCGACCTTCAGCATCAGTATTGAGAACCTCAATTGTTTTGCCATTCATAGCTCTGACAACATCTCCAGGAACAATTGAGCTACTTGAAATGAGATTTGGTGTAGCAGCAATAATACCCATTACAGGAAATGTTGGTTTTATTTTAGAAATAACTGAGAAAACTCCCAAAACAAGTGCAGCGCCAGACATATCCATTTTCATATCCTGCATATGATCACCAGGTTTAACATTTATTCCTCCACTATCAAAAGTAATTCCTTTACCAACAATAGCCAGCTTCTTTTTGCTTTTACTTTTTACTGGATTATATTCAAGAACAATAAATTTTGGAGGTGTATCCGATGCTCTAGCAATACCTAAGAAGGCTTCCATCCCCATTTTTTCTGCTTGAGCCTTATCAAAAATTTTACAGGAAATCTCGGGGCTTCCTTTAGCAATATCGCGAGCTAAATTTGCAAGAAAAGTAGGGGTAGCAATTGCGGCTTGTTCATTGACTAAGTCACGTGCGAGAATTGTCCCCTGCGCATATAGTGCTGCATGATCTATAGCCTTTTTAAGACTCTTTGAGTCAATTTGTGTTGATGTAGCTAAAATAATGAGCTCAAGTGATCGCTCATCTTTTTCTTTATACTTAGCAAATTCATAAGCGCCTAATTCTGATCCTTCAATTATCACTGATACGGTATCTTCCAGAACTACATCATCAAGGTCTTCAGGGAGCACAATTACAACTGAATCAAGTCTTTTTTTAACCGATGAGACATATTTACCAACTGCCTTCCGAAGATCATTGAGTACGAATTCATCTTTGTTACCAAGGCCCATAACCACGACTTTGCTGGCAACAATCTTATCCGAAGTATACATACTTACTGTCTCTCCTCTAGTTCCGGTGAATTTTTCTACTTCACAAACTTTGGTTAATTGTCCCTTAAGCGCTTTATCAAGATCTATAAATTGAGGCGATTTGATGAGCTTCCCTTTCTTACCATTGTCTTGAAAAGCGAA